>JBAVOG010000865.1:0-2354 GCA_049691875.1 Burkholderiales bacterium
CCCGACTGCTGATGCCGGTCATGGACGATGCGTCGCGCCGATGGCTGCGGCGTTCGACGTCGCCCTATATACCCGAGATCGAAGCGATCGCGCGGGCACTCGGTCTGCCGGGAATCTGGTTTCTCAATGGCAGCTATGAATGGGGCTGCACCGCGCTCGCGCGCGACGAGGATGGCGCGCCGTGGATTGCCCGGACCCTCGACTGGCCGTTTCCCGGCCTCGGCCGCCGTGTCGAGATCGCGCGCATGCGGGGCGAAGCCGGCGAATTCTACAATGTCACGTGGCCTGGCTATGTCGGCGCACTGACGGCGATGGCGCCGGGCCGATTTGCGGCAGGCATGAATCAGGCGCCGCTCCGGCGCCGCATGCGGCTTCCGTGGTTGCGCCCGGCGGATATGGCGCTGAACGCGTTGCGCACATGGCGCATCCGTTCGGTGCCGCCCGATCATCTGTTGCGCAATGTGTTCGAGACCGCCCCGAATTATGTGGACGCCAGGCGGCGGCTGGAGCAAACGCCGATTGCGCGGCCGGTCATCTTCATACTGGTGGGCTGCGAGCCGGGCGAACGCTGCGTGATCGAGCGCACCGAGGACGATTTTACAACCCGGACCGAAAACACCTCGGCGGCCAACGACTGGTGGCAGAGCACCTGGCCGTGGGAAGCGCGCGTGAGCTCCGCGGTGCTGCTGACCCGCACTTATGACGAAGCGGCAGCCAACAGCCGCCTGCGGCGCGAGACACTCGCCGGCTGGACGACGCCGCTATGCCGCGCCGGGTTTGCCTGGGTCACGCCGCCGGTCCTCAATCCGTTCACCCGGATCGGGGTGGAGATGTGTCCCGCCACCGGCACCTTGAGGGTTGCCGGATATGAGAAGGAGCCGGACGCCGATCTCCCGCGTCAGGTCACGCAGCTGCGCGAAATTGCGGTGGCAGACGCCTGAGAGCTGGCTGATCGCGACGGCCTTCGACATGATTTCGTCCCAACTGGCGGACTATCTTTACGCTCGGGGATCGGGGGCATGCGACGAATCGTGTTGGGTTGTGGAGTACTGCTGGGCGCGTGGGCGCTGGCAGGCGTGCGTGTCGACGCCGCGCCCTTGTCCGGGCCAGCGGCCATGGGCGCAGCAACCGCCGATCTCGCAATCGTGGAGGCGGCGCAGTTCTTTCACCTCGGACGTCCGTATTGCTGGTACCCCTACGGTTGGGCCGGGGCCGGCTGGTATTGGTGTGGCTACGGCACGCGTGCGGGCCTGGGCTGGGGCGGCGGCCAGGGCTGGAACAACTGGGTGGTGCCGCGCACCTACCGGGCCTACCGCTACCCACCCGCGTTTCGTGGGCGGCGCTACCACTGAGCCCAGCGCTGCGATCAATCTGGGCTGCGATCAATCTGGGCTGCGATCAATCGAGGCGGATGCCCGCATCCCGAATGATCTTGAGCCACTTGTCGTATTCAGTCTTGACGAACGGCCCGAGGCGCTCGGGGGGCATCTCCATCAGTTCGCCGCCGTTTGAAGCAAATTTCGGTTTGAGCTCCGGATACGACTGCGCGATGGCCTGCTGCAGACGAGCGATCACTGCCGGTGGCGTCTTCGCCGGCGCGAACAGGCCAATCCACGAGTCGATCTCCAGATTGGGTACGCCAGACTCGGTCATGGTCGGGACATCCGGGATTTGCGGATTGCGCTTGGCGGTCAGGATGCCGATCCCCTTGGCTTGCCCGGACTTGACGTAGGGCAGGGCCGCCGGCGTCGAGTCGAAGAACAGATCGACGCGCCCCGACAGCAGGTCCGGAAATGCCATGGCCGAACCGCGGTACGGGACTTCCAAAAATTTGGTGCCGGTGAAGCTCTGGAAGGCGGCGCCGACGATATGCTGGCCGGTGCCGACGCCGGCATTGGCGAGCTTCAACGAACCGGGGTTCTTGCGCGCGGCCTCGATGATTTCCTTCGGCGTCGAATAGGGCAGATTCTTCGATCCAACCAGCGTGTAGGAAATATTGAACACCAGTGCGACCGGGACGAGGTCCTTCAGCGGGTCATAGGCGAGCTTCGAATAGAGGCCGGCGTTGAACACGATGTTGCTCAGGCCGCCGACCAGCAGCGTGTAGCCATCGGGAGGCGCGGTCACCACGGCCTGCGTACCGACGATCGTTCCCGCGCCCGGCTTGTTCGCGACGACGAAGGTCTGACCGAGCCGGCGCGTCAACTGATCGGCCAGAAGACGGCCGACGATGTCGTAACTGCCGGAGGGGCCGATCGGTACGATGACCTTGACCGGATGATCGGGATAGGTTTGCGCCCAGCCCGGTGAAGCCGCAGCGAAGATTCCTAGCGCGAAGACGAGCAGCGCAGTTC
>JBAVOG010000866.1:0-3569 GCA_049691875.1 Burkholderiales bacterium
GAGTCAGGGTGTCCATGGCGTCCGTTCTGACAACCGTGTGCCGGTTGCGTTCACGGCATGCTACGCCAAGTACCCTGGCGCCGGGCGCCCGATCGGGCGGGGCCGCACTCCTCAGCCGGGATAGGGCTCGAACGTGATGCGCTCGGCCGCGACGCCGAGCGCCTTCGCGATTCGCTCGAGGCTCGCGTTGTCCACGGCGGTCGGCTCGAAGTCGTCGCCCATCCCCTTCTCGTCGATGAACGCGCGCGCCGCCTCTTCGTTCTTCCAGGTGACGACAGGGTCCGGAGAAACGCCTTCGACCCTGACGCACACCGGAACACTATCCGCCTTGAACACGACTGCGTACATCCTGCCTCCTGCATGCGTGGTCGAGACCCGCCGAATATACCCACGTCGATATGGCGCCTTTTCGTCGCCCGGGCCGATGGGCGTGGCAAAATCCCCATCGCGAGCTCTCTCGCGGGAGACATGATTTGCGCATCGGCATCATCGGCGGCGGTGTGATCGCCCGTCTGATCCTCGACGAGGTTCGCCAGGGATCGCTTCGAGATATCGAGGTCGTCGCGCTGCTCGGGCGAACCTTCGCCTCGCGCGGCAAGCCGCTCGCAGAGGCGCGCGGCGTGCCGTTCGTGACCAGTCTCGACCAGCTCGTCGAGGCGAACCCCGAGGTCGTCGTGGAAGCCGCATCGCACGACGCAGTCCGCGCGTACGCGGCGCCACTGCTCGCAGCCGGGATTTCGGTCGTGGTGCTGTCGGGTGGCGCACTGGTCGATGATGCGTTACGCGATCGCCTGGAGCAGCTCGCGGCCGCGCATCGTGCATTCCTGTACGTGCCTTCCGGCGGGATCGGCGGCCTGGACGCGCTGAAGGCGGTGTGCGCCGCCGGCGCCGACGAAGTCGAGATTGCCGTCACCAAGCCGCCCGCAGCATGGAAAGGGATCCCCTACGTCGAGCGATCCGGAGTCGACCTTGACCGTCTTGCAGGACCGGTCACGCTTTTCGACGGCACGGCGCGCGAAGGTGTGCCGCACTTTCCCGCGAATGTGAACATCGCCGCAGTGCTTGCGCTGGCCGGGATCGGATTCGATCGGACCCGCCTCAAGGTCGTCGCCGATCCAGGGTTGCGCTTCAACACTCACTACATCAACATCCGCGGCCGAACCGGGATGATCAGCATCAAGTTCGAGTCAGTTCCTGCTCCGGAAAATCCAAAGACCGCGATGCTCGCCTGCTACAGTGCGTTGGCCGCACTGAGAGCGCTTGCATCGCCGGCACGCTACGGCACCTGACCACGCAAGAATCGCGCAGCCTGCGCCGCGGAGCGCATTTTCGCCGCGGCACATCATCCGGTTGACCTATGTCAAACGCCCCTCCGGGCATCGGATCAAGCTGGAATCGGAGAGTTCGAATCGAATCCGAATGAATGCGAACAAAGGGGGCAGTGCTGTGAACGAACGCGTTGGAACGCCTTTGGCCATGGCCCGCGTGCTGCGCGTCCTGGTAATCGAGAGCCAGACATCCGAGCGCCGCAGACTGGTCGACTCGCTCGCCGGTGAGCCGGGGGTGGACGTCGTCGGCGAAACGGCGGATCCGGAGCACGCGGTGGCGCTGGCCGCCTCGATTCTCCCAGATGTCGTGCTGCTTCCCGCGAATCTCGCGGACACGTCGTACGGCGAGCTCGTCGCCGAGCTCCGCAGCGCGGCACCGAACGCGCACGTCCTGATGCTTACCCGCGCTGAGGAAGGTGACGCGCTTAAAGATGGGTTGCGCGCCGGCGCATCCGGCTGTCTCGTCCGCAATCTCGACGGCGGGTTCATGGTCGACGCTCTACGATCCACGGTGGAGCACGGCGGGCCTTCCCGCTTCCGTGCCACCGCAGTCGACTGTCCGTCATCGCCCCGCTCGCCCCTGTCGCGGCGCGAGCGACAGACGCTTACGCTGGTTGCCGAGGGGTGGACGAACAAGCAGATCGCGCGCGAGCTCGGCGTTGCCGAGAGCACGGTGAAGGTGCACGTTCAGCACATACTCAGAAAGCTCAAGATCGAGAGCCGCGTGCAGGCTGCGGTCTACGCAGCGGAAAACGGGCTCGCTCTGAAACACTGAACGGACGCAGGGCCGCGTCCCGACCGGGTTCAGCGGCGATCACCGCGCGATTGCGGCACACTGCGTCGCAAGGTTCCCGGGAGATCGACCATGCGCGCAATGCTACTTGACCATCCGCGCTCGCAACTTCGACTGGGTGAGCTCGCACGCCGGGCACTGGAGCCCGGGCAGCTGCGGCTGCGCGTCAAGGCCTGCGGTGTCTGCCGCACGGATCTGCACATCGCCGATGGTGATCTCCCCGAGCTCCGCAGCCCGGTCGTGCCCGGGCACGAGATCGTCGGCATAGTCGCGGAGGTCGGCGCGGGAGTAGCGCACTTCCGAATCGGGGATCGCGTCGGCGTGCCGTGGCTCGGGTGGACCTGCGGGCACTGCGACTATTGCGCGACCGGCCGCGAGAATCTCTGCGCAACGGCGCGATTCACCGGCTACCACATCGACGGCGGCTACGCGGACGAAGCGATTGCCGACGCACGCTATTGTTTCGCCCTGCCGGACCGCTACGCCGACGCCGCGGCCGCGCCGCTGCTGTGTGCCGGCCTGATCGGATACCGCGCGCTGGTGCACGCCGGCGAAGCCCGGCGACTCGGCATCTACGGGTTCGGCGCAGCCGCGCATATCGTTGCCCAGGTGGCGCGCTGGCAAGGACGCGAGCTCTTCGCATTCACACGTCCCGGCGACCTCGCCGCCCAAGCGTTCGCGAAGTCGCTCGGTGCGGTCTGGGCGGGCGACTCCACGCAGGCGCCTCCCGAGCCGCTCGATGCCGCAATCCTGTTCGCCCCGGTGGGTGCGCTCGTTCCCGCCGCGTTGCAGGCCGTGGCGCCCGGGGGCACCGTGGTGTGCGCCGGCATCCACATGAGCGACATTCCCGCTTTTCCCTACGCGATCCTGTGGGGCGAGCGCACGATTCGCTCGGTCGCGAATCTCACACGCCGCGACGGCGAGGAATTCCTGGCGATCGCGCCGCAGGTACCGGTGCGCACCGAGGTCGAAACGTTTGCGTTGGAGCAGGCGAACGAGGCGCTCACGCGCCTGCGCGAGGGTCGCATCACCGGTGCCGCGGTGGTGGTTCCATAGGGTTGCCGGTTGGAATGCCGCCGACGCGCCGATGATCTATCTCGCCGTCAAATACGTCCACGTCGCCACGGTAATCGCGAGCTACGGCCTCTTCGTTCTGCGCGGGGTATGGATGCTGCGCGATTCGCCGGCGCTGGCCAGACGCTGGGTGCGGATCGTGCCGCACGTCAACGACACGATCCTGCTCTTCGCCGCGATCTGGCTCACGACGATCATCGGACAGTACCCCGGAACGTCCGCGTGGCTCACTGCGAAGGTGACCGGCCTGATCCTCTACATCCTGATCGGCACGGTGGCCCTCCGGCGCGGGCCGACCAAGCCCATACGCGTGGCGGCCTGGATCGTCGCGCAGCTCGTGTTCTTCTACATCGTCGCGGTCGCCCTGACGCGTA
>JBAVOG010000867.1:0-1747 GCA_049691875.1 Burkholderiales bacterium
TCCGCAACCCGCACGGGGAGGCGGTGGCGCAGGAGATCGCGCTCATCCGCTCGACCGAAGAGGAGAAGCAGTCGCAGCTGAAGCGCCTGCGGGATTTCCAGAAGCGGAACGCGAAGCAGACGCCCGCGATGCTCGCGCGCCTGCAGCAGGCGGTCATCAAGAACGAGAACGTCTTCGCGGTGCTGATGGACGCGGTGCGGGTGTGCTCGCTCGGGCAGATCACGCACGCCCTCTTCGTGGTCGGAGGGCAGTACCGCAGAAGCATGTGAGCGGATAGTTCGCGCCCTGCGTCGCCTGCCTGAGGCACCGCACTCGAGCGTGCGCCATGAGCACAGCTGAACTTCGATGCAGGTCGACTGCCGTCACGCAGACCTTCCTATCCTAAAGCGCTGCGGTGTATCCTCGCGTGCTGCGGTAACCGATGCCATACTCCGTACGTGCCCGACGAGACAGGTGCGTCGGGCGCAATTTCACGAACGACCTCAATAGGAGCACTAGGCATGAAACTGAAGCTGATAGCCCCTCTGCTTGCCATCGCGTTCCTTGCGTTGTCCTTGTCAGGCTGCGGTAAAGAGCCAGCGCCCAAGGCCCCTGTAGTCATGAAGTTTGGGGAAGCAGCCCTCTTTGAGTTCGACAAGGCAGACCTGAAGCCCGAGGGAAAAGAACAACTTGACGCATACCGCAAAAAGGCGAAGGAAGAATTGAGCAGTGCCCAGAAGGTAAAAGTCGTCGGCTACACCGACAACACCGGCACAGCGGATCACAATCTGAAGCTGTCGCAGCAGCGTGCGGAAGCGGTTCGCGACTACCTGGTCAGCATAGGAGTCGACGCCAAGAAGCTGGAAGCCAGCGGGGCGGGCGACGCTAACCCGGTCGCTGACAACAGTACGAAGGAAGGTCAAGCGAAGAACCGCCGTGTGGAGATTGAAGTGACTGGGTTAAATAAGTGAGGATGCTTGCGGGCGTGAGCTTGCACTGGGACATAGCTCCTGGCTCCGGCGCAGGACAGCATGCAACACCAGACTGGGAGGAATAAGCAATGCGCACATGGTCGACGGTAGCGGCAGTCGCTCTCGCGGGCGCCGTGGCGTTCGCCCCTTAGGCAGAAGCACTCGACGCCAAGCAGAAGGCCGAGGGGCAGGCGGCCATTCGCAAGGAGGCCCAAACGACGCTGAGCAAGCTGTACGCGGCCCAGCCCGGCGCCACGGCCGCGATCCAGAAAGCGGCCGCCTATGCCGTATTCGACAACTTGCAAGGAATCAAGTACCACAGAACCGACGACCTGAACTGAGCGGCACTACCCGAAACAGGCCGCGCGACACCTATATCGGCACTCGCACAGGCCCCGCTTCGCCGGGGTCTGTTTTTTGGTGGTTCTGCCTACCCGAATGTGTCTTCCTCGGGTCGAGCTGGAGTTGCCCCGATTCCGTGGACGCTTCAGCGCTCGGGTGACAAGCGGTCGTCCACAGGCCGCGCGCGGATAGATTGTCCTATCCGTAACGTTGCCCGAGCTGCCACCAGAAGCGCGTGCTCCTGTACGGCGAGTGGGTGGAGGAGCAGGTCCTCGAGCCCGTGGCGCACCGGCAGTACGTGTTCACGCTCCCGCGGTTGCTGCGCCCCCTCTTTGGCCGGCACCGGGCCTGGCTCGGGGAGCTTTGCCGCATCGCCGCGCGGCTGCTTATCGAGGCGTACGCCGAGGCGGTACCGGGCGCGCGGCCCGGGCTGATCCTCTTCGTGCAGACTTTCG
>JBAVOG010000868.1:0-1777 GCA_049691875.1 Burkholderiales bacterium
GGCTGGTCCTCGACCTGACCGTGCTCGACAATATCGTCCTTCCGAACCTTGCGCGGTTCGGCGCCTGGTGGCGCATGGATGACGCTGTCGCCGGGCGCGTCGTGCGCGAGCTCCTCACCGCACTCGACGTGCGCCCTCCCGATCCGAGTGCGATCGTGCGCCGCCTGTCGGGCGGCAATCAGCAGAAGGTGATTCTCGCAAAGTGGCTCGCCTCGCGCATCGACGTGCTGCTGATGGACGAGCCGACGCAGGGGATAGACGTCGCGGCGAAGGCGCAGATCCATCGCCTCATGCGCGAATTTGCCGCACGCGGCGGGGCGGTACTCTTCGCATCCTCCGAGCTCGACGAAGTGGTCGCCCAGTCCGATGCGGTCCTCGCAATGCGGCGCGGCCGTATTGCGTCACGGATAGCGCGCGGCGTGGGTCTGTCCGAGCAGTCCGTGCGCGACGCCATTTCCCATCACGAGTAGGCACCGTGCGCCGCAATTTCCTCGTCGGACAGATCCCCCTGCTCACGCTCATCATGCTCGGCGTGATGATTTCGATCCTCACCCCCCGGTTCCTTTCCCCGCTCAACCTCACCAACGTTCTGGTGCAGGCCGCGGTGCTCACGGTCATCGCCATGGGCATGACATTCGTGATCATCGGGGGCGGCTTCGATCTCTCCGTCGGGTCGGTCGTGGCGCTTTCGGGATGCGTGTGCGCGGCGGTGATGATGAAGGCCGGCATCGCGGCAGGCGTGGTGGCGGGCGTTGCCGCCGGCGCGGTGGTCGGTCTCGTGAACGGGCTCATCGTCACCCGGCTCAAGGTGAACCCGTTCATCACGACGCTCGGCACCATGGTGCTGGTGCGCGGCGTCGTGTTTCTGTTCACGGACAGCCAGCAGGTGCCGATCGACGATACGCTGCCACGCGCCTTCCTCGACTTCGGGGTCGAGCGCTTTCTCGGCATCCACTACCTGGTATGGGTGCCGCTCGTGCTGGTCTTCGTGCTGACCTGGGTCCTCGCCCGCACGCCGCATGGCCGCAGCATCTACGCCACCGGAGGAAATCGCGAAGCGGCCTACTTCTCGGGGATCCGGGTCGACCGGGTGACTGCCTCGACCTACGTCTGGTGCGGCGCGCTCGCCGGAGTTGCCGGAGTGATGCTCGCCGCACGCCTGCAATCGGGCCAGCCGACCTCCGGGGAGTTTTACGAACTCACCGCGATCGCCGCGGTGGTGCTCGGAGGCGCGGCCCTGCACGGCGGCGAGGGCAAGCTCTACAAGAGCGTGATCGGCGTGTTCATCATGGTGACGCTCGGCAATGGGCTCAACCTGCTGAACGTCGACTCGTACTGGCAGCGCGTGGCCATTGGTGCGGTGATCATCCTGGCCGCGGCCGCGGACCGGCTGCGCAAGCGCGGCTAGAATGAGAATATTCGCGGCTGGATCTTCCGGAACCGTTTCACCCAGAGGGGGCAAAACACCATGAAACGACGCACGCTACTCGCAATGCTCGCGGTTACCCTCGCGGCGCCCTTCCCGGCGCTCGCCCAGAAGCCGACCATCGGCGTGTCGCTGCCGCAGGACGACAACCCCTTCTACATCGCGATGACCAAGGGCATCAAGTCACGCGCGGCGGAGCTCGGCTACGACGTCATCACCGTGAGCTCGCAGGAGGACAAGGCGAAGCAGATCAATGGCGTGCAGGACATGATCGCGCGCGACGTGAAGGGCATCCTGATCTCGCCCATCGACGCGGTCGGCGTGAACGCCGCGTATGACGCCGCGGCCGCC
>JBAVOG010000869.1:0-10599 GCA_049691875.1 Burkholderiales bacterium
CCACTGCAAGCGCCGATTGCAGAATTCGCGCATGCTCGACGAACCGTTGCGAGACGCGAAACGACTCGGACCTGGGATAGGGTTCGTCGATGACCGCTTCGTCGATCAGGCTGCCCGGTCGCGACGACATCACGACGACCCGCTGCGAGAGAAAGACCGCTTCGTAGATGCTGTGGGTGACGAACACGACGGTAAATCGCCGGTCCGCCCAGAGGTCCAGGAGCTCCGCGTCGAGACGGGATCGCGTGATCTCGTCGAGCGCGCCGAACGGCTCGTCCATCAACAGGAGATCCGGGCGAGTCACCAGTGCGCGCGCGATCGAAGCGCGCATCTGCATGCCGCCCGAAAGCTCGCGCGGATAGCTCGCTTCGAACCCGGCGAGTCCCACCCGCCCGAGGGCGTCGCGCACGATTCCATCGGCCGTCGCGCGCGGCACGCGGGCCAGATCCAGCGGCAACCGAACGTTCGCCGCGACGCGTGCCCATGGCATGAGCGTCGCATTCTGGAACACCATCGCCAGGCTCCGTCCCGGCGTGCCAATGGTCTCGCGACCGGCGCCCCACCACCGCGCTCGTCCGCTCGAAGGGGCCGCGATGCCTGCGATCAGATTGAGGATGGTGCTCTTGCCGCAGCCCGACGGTCCGAGCAACGTCAGGAACTCGCCTTCGTGAACCGTCAGCGTCACCGGATCGAGCGCGCGTGTGCCGCTCGGGTAGGTCTTGGCGATGCCGTCGAGAGCGACGACGGCGCGCGGTGCGGGTGTGGGTGCGGCGGCGCTCACCCGATCTTCACGCGGGCGGCCTTGCGCTTGCCCACCTGCAGGACCGCAACGGTGCCGGAAGGAAGCGCGAGGCCCTTGTCGCTGACGCGCTCGCCGTCCAGCCTCACCCCACCCTGCTCGATCATTCGCAGCGCTTCCGAGGTGCTCGCCGTGAGGCCCGCCTGCTTCAGTATCTGCGTGAGCAGTAGCGGCCCGCCCGCCCCGGACAGACTGACCTCGGGCAGATCCTCGGGTAGCTCGTGACGCTGAAACCGGGACTCGAACTCCAGGTGCGCTCGGTCGGCCTCGGCGCGACTGTGAAAACGCTCGACGATCTCTTTGGCAAGCAGCACCTTGATGTCGCGGGGATTGCGCCCCTCCTCGACCGCACGGCGCCAGCCCTGGATCGTATCGATCGATGCGAACGAGAGCAGCTCGATGTAACGCCACATCAGCGGATCGGAGATCGACATCAGCTTGCCGAAGATCTCCTGCGGCGGATCGGTGATGCCCACGTAGTTGCCCAGAGATTTCGACATCTTGTTCACCCCGTCGAGCCCCTCGAGCAGCGGCATCGTGAGGATGCACTGCGGCTCCTGCCCGTGCTCGCGCTGCAGCTCGCGACCGACCAGCAGGTTGAACTTCTGGTCGGTGCCGCCGAGCTCGATGTCCGATCGCATCATGACCGAGTCGTAACCCTGCGCGAGCGGATAGAGCAGCTCGTGGATGGCGATGGGCTGGTTGCCCTTGAACCGCTTCGCGAAATCGTCGCGTTCGAGCATGCGCGCGACGGTGTACTTGGCCGCCAGTCGGATCATGCCCGCGGCGCCGAGCGCATTGGCCCATTCCGAGTTGAAGAGGATCTCGGTCCGCTCCGGGTCCAGGATCTTGAACACCTGCGCTTTGTAGGTTTCCGCATTTGCCGCGATCTGAGCGGGGCTCAGCGGCGGGCGTGTGACATTTCGGCCAGTCGGATCGCCGATCATTCCGGTAAAGTCCCCGATCAGGAACATCACGTGGTGCCCCAGGTCCTGGAACTGGCGCATCTTGTTGATGAGGACCGTGTGGCCGAGGTGCAGGTCGGGGGCGGTGGGGTCGAAGCCGGCCTTGACCCGAAGGGGTTGGCCTCGCTTGAGTTTCTGGATAAGCTCGGCCTCAACGAGCAGTTCGTCGCAGCCTCTAGTAATTACTTGAACTTGTTCGGCCAAGTCACTCATTGGATGGGAAAATTTTTCTTGGAGTCTCGTGCAAGCTTTGCTACACTGAGCAATACTGCCGGGAAAACATGCAGAAAAACAAGGCGTTGATTCTAGCGCACCTCGATCCGCCGCGGATACGCCGCACACGCCGCGCCGCGCTGGCGGTCGCCGTCTTCTCGCTGTTCGGCATGGTGGCAGCGTTCGGAACCGTCCGGGAGACGTCCCAGCCGTACGTCGAGCGCATCACGGTCGTGGAGAAGCTCGCGATCGCGGATGCGCACGTCCCCGCCGAGGAAGCGCACGTCTTCTGGCAAGAGGAACGCTTTGATCGGGGCGACACGCTCGCTGCGCTGCTGGCGCGCCTTGGCGTGGATCCCGCCATCGCCGCGCAGCTGGTGCGGGAAAACGGGCGGGCCGAGCCGTTCCGGTCGCTGCGCCCCGGGATGGTCGTCCAGGCCCTGACGGCCGACCATGGCGACCTGCTCAGCCTGCGCTTCGTGGCCGGGCGCGACACAGTACTCGGATTCGATCGCACACCCGACGGCTTCAGCACGGTCGAGGAGCCGGCCGAATTCTCGCGTGCCGTACACATGAAGACCGGCGAGATCCGCTCCTCGCTTTTCGCTGCAGCCGACGACGCGGGACTTCCGGATTCGGTCGCGATCCAGCTCGCGGAGATCTTCGGCGGAGACATCGATTTTCATCGGGATCTGCGCAAGGGTGACCGCTTCTCCGTCATCTACGAAACCCTTTACCACCAGGGTCGGGCGATCAAGTCCGGGCGGGTGCTTGCCGCAGAGTTCATCAATGACGGGCGGGAGTACCGCGCAGTGTGGTTCAGCGACGACTCCGATACGGGCAGCTACTATGCGCCGGACGGCAAGAGCCTGCGCAAGGCATTCCTGCGATCGCCCCTGGAGTTCTCGCGAGTCACTTCCGGCTTCTCGACAGCGCGTTTTCACCCGTTGCTCAAGACTTGGCGGGCGCACAAGGGCGTCGACTACGGGGCGCCGACCGGAACACGCGTGCGCGCCACCGGCGACGGCGTGGTCGAGCTGGCCGGCCAGCAGAGCGGCTATGGCAATGTCGTGATTCTGCGGCACAAGGGTCAAATCAGCACCGTCTATGCGCACCTTTCCAAGTTCGGCGCCGGCATGCGCCGCGGCGCGCGGGTGAGCCAGGGCGACATCATCGGCTACGTGGGTTCGACCGGTTGGGCGACCGGGCCGCACCTGCATTACGAGTTCCGGGTCGCGAACGAGCATCGCAACCCGCTGCAGATGGTGTTTCCGTCCGCCGAGCCCGTACCGGCGGCGCGCATGAACGCGTTCCGCGAACAGACCGCGCCGTACGCCGCACAACTCGCCCAGCTGCGCAGCGTGTCGATCGCAGCGCTCGACTAGCGCGCCTTCCGCCGTGCCCGAGCCATACGCTGGGCTCATGTCGGGCACGAGCCTGGACGGCGTCGACGTCGTCCTGGTGGATTTCGAGCCCTCGCCATGGCGGCTGATCGCCGCGCATTCATTCGCCTATCCTCCCGCGATCCGGGCAGAAGCGCTCGCATTGAACGAGCGCGGTGAAGACGAGCTCGGGCGCGCAGCGTTGCTCGGAGTGGCACTATCGCGACACTACGCCCAGGCGACGCTGGAGATGCTCGCTTCGGCGGCTGTCGATGCCGACACGGTGTCCGCAATCGGATGCCATGGGCAAACGGTGCGGCATCGGCCCGACCGCGGATATACGATGCAGCTGGTCAACGGTGCCCTGCTTGCCGAGCGCACCGGGATCTGCACCGTATGCGATTTTCGCAGCCGGGACATCGCCGCTGGCGGTCAAGGCGCGCCACTCGTTCCCGCGTTTCACGCCGCGCGATTCCGGTCACGCGACGCGCATCGCGTGATCGTCAATCTCGGCGGCATCGCGAATCTGACCGCCCTGCCGCCCGACGGGCCGGTCGCAGGCTTCGACATCGGTCCGGCCAACATCCTGCTCGACAGTTGGACCCAGACGCACAATCGCACCGCCTTCGATCGCGATGGCGCGTGGGCAGCGAGTGGAGCGGTGATCGAACCGCTGCTCCACGCCTTTCGCGCCGACCCTTACTTCGCAGCGCCCCCGCCGAAGAGCACCGGGCGCGAGGAGTTCAATCGCGCCTGGCTCGAGCACTTCGCGCCGGAACGCTATCGGCCTGCCGACGTGCAGGCGACACTTGCCGAGCTGACCGCGGCGACCGTCGCCGATGCGATCGAGCGTCACTGCGCCGCGGCCTCGGAGGTCCTGCTATGCGGCGGCGGCGCAGAGAACCGCGATCTGGTAAGCCGTCTTGCTGCACGCCTTGCGGGCCGGACGTTGACCGATACCGGTGTGCTTGGCGTGCCACCGAAGCTGGTCGAAGCGTTTGCGTTTGCATGGCTTGCGCGCGAAGCGCTCGCCGGAAGACCCGGCAATGTTCCAGAGGCCACGGGCGCCGCTGGCCCGCGCGTCCTCGGCGCGATCTACCCTCGTTAGGAAAACGCATTGGTTGGCGCCCTGAGCTTTGTTCGGAGGATTGGAAGGTCACGAACAGGAGGAAACCGGCTGGTTTCCTCCCGTTACCCTCCTTCCCGCTAAGAACGACCAGTCACTAGCGCAGAGGCCGTCATTCTTCTGCCGAAATAAAAACGGGGGCTAACGCCCCCGTTATTTGTAGATTTGTCCCGCGCTCATGTCGAGAACGACGAGCCACACCCACATGTACTCGTCGCATTCGGGTTCTTGATCACGAACTGCGCGCCCTCGATGCTCTCCTGATAGTCGATCTCGGCGCCAACCAAGTATTGGTAGCTCATCGGATCGATCAGGAGCTGCACGCCGTTCTTCTCCATGACCGTGTCGTCCTCGTTCGTGGCTTCGTCGAACGTGAACCCGTACTGGAAGCCCGAGCAACCCCCGCCGGTCACGAACACGCGCAGCTTGAGGTCGGCATTGCCTTCCTCGTCGATCAGCTGCTTCACCTTGCCAGCCGCGCTGTCGGTGAAGACGAGCGGTGCCGGCATTTGAATTTCCGTAACTGCATTCATTTCGTGCTCCTTGATTCGGGCATCCAACGATATAGCCGGTATTGTTGCCTGCCGTGTCAGGCGGGTCAATCGGGTCGGATGCCGTCTATTGCACTTAGTCCGGCTGCTGCTTTCAGTTCTTGCCCTTCGCCAACTTCAGCTCGACCGCCTTCCCTTCGCCACCCGTCGCGGCAGCGTGCACCAGCCTTCCCTCGACGACCGCCCCGAGATGGATTTCCAGGTTGGTATAGTGGATATCCCCGGTCACCCGGCACCGCGGCTGGAGCTCGAGGAACTCCGATGCGTGGACGTGGCCGATGATCGTGCCATTGACCACCATATGGGTGACACTCACCTCACCTTCAATACGTGCCTGCTCACTGACCACCACCGTGCTCGGCTGATCGTTGGCAGATGCGACGTCTCCCTTGATCTCGCCGTCGATCCGCAGACCTCCGCTGAAGATGACACTGCCCTCGACGCGGGTCCCTGCCCCGATCAGGCTGTCGATTCGATTCTGCGGTTTGGAGGGCTTCTTGCCGAACATGTTACCTCCCGGTTTCCGGTTCATGGACTGGGCCGAAATGAATGCTGAAGTTTTCCTGACCCGGTGTCCCCGGGACGAATCTCAGGACATCCCTCGGGACAAACCTCACGACAGACTGACGCTCTGTGTCGCGCGCGGCTGGCCCGATCCCTTCTCGAGCAGCCGCACCTGAACCGACCGCACCTTCGCGTTCGGATCGACCCGGATCACGCCGTCGGCACGATAGAACCGACTGAATTTGATCTGATAGGCCGACTGCGGTTCCGACGTCTCGTCGGGAACGATCAGGATAACATCCTTGCGTTCGAGCTGCATCTTGACGATGAACTGCAGTCGTCCGCTGATCTCGCGCGGCCGCGAGCCGCCCTGCATCAACAGGACGCGGTAGCGGTACTCGCCGGGGATGACGTTGCTCTCGACCTTGAACCGCGCGACCGTCACCCGGTCCTCGGCATGATCCTGCGCAGACAGGTTCTCGAAAAAGGCGATGTCCTCCTTCAAGCGCGCGTTGTCCGTCTCCAGCGCTTTCACCTGCTGCGCGAGATTGCGCTGCGCCGTCTGCTCGATCTTCAGCCGCGCGTCGCTGGAGTCCGCGATGGCCTGCAGCTTCGGCAACTGGTCCTCCAGCTCGGCCACCTGCGTCCGAAGCCGCTGCAATTCCTCGTCCAGGACCCCCCGATCGAAGCCCGCAAATCGCCGGCCCGCGTCGTACATCCACAGCGCCAGCGCGCCCGAGATCGACAGCACCGCGATCACGCGCAGCGCCCGCCAGTACCATGTGACGTGCGGGCTGACCGCGAGTCGCGGGGCTGCGATGCCGAAGCGCTGGCGAAACCGCCGCAAGAGCTTGCGCATGAGCGCTCACGGCACGACCGGCAGCTGCTGCAGCCCGGTCTTCTCGTCGATGTCGAACATCAGGTTCATGTTCTGCACGGCTTGGCCGGCGGCGCCCTTCACCAGGTTGTCGATAACGGCGAGCACCACGAGCATGTCATTGTCATGCGGTCGATGCACGGCAATCCGGCACAGATTGGCGGCACGCACGGAGCGCGTGTCGGGATGTCGTCCCGGCGGCAGCACGTCCACGAACGGTTCGGTCCGATACCGGGTCTCGTAGAGCGCCCGGAAATCCGCCTCGCGCGTGATCCGCGCATAGAGCGTGGCGTGTATCCCGCGGATCATCGGTGCGAGATGCGGAACGAACGTGAGTCCCACGGGTTTTCCTGCCGCCCGCGCAAGCCCCTGCCGGATCTCCGGCCAGTGCCGGTGTCCGGGTACGCCATACGCGGCGAAGTTGTCGGACGCTTCCGAGAATAGCAAGTGCGTCTCGGCTTTGCGCCCGGCACCGCTCACGCCTGATTTCGCGTCCGCGATGAGGTGGTCGAGATCGACCACGTTTTCCTCGACCAGCGGCAGAAGGCCGAGTTGCACCGCGGTCGGATAGCACCCCGGGTTCGCCACGATGCGCGCTTTTCGTATCGACGCACGGTTCACTTCCGGCAATCCGTAGACTGCCTCGGCGACGAGCTCGGGCGCAGCGTGTTTCATCCGATACCACTTCTCCCACTCGCCGACGTCGCGAATCCGGAAATCCGCGGAGACATCGACGATGCGGACGCCAGCTTCCACCAGCGCACGCGCCTCGCCCATTGCGACGCCGTTCGGCGTCGCGAAGAACACCACGTCGCATCGATTGAGCGGCGCATCCGCGGGATCGCTGAACGCCAGCGCGACGTGGCCGCGCAAGCTCGGAAAAAAATCCGCCACCGGCATCCCCGTCTCCTTGCGGGAAGTGACGGCCACCAGTTCCACGTCCGGATGCTGAACGAGCAGGCGCAACAGCTCCACGCCGGTGTAGCCCGTTCCGCCGACGATTCCAGCTTTGATCATCGATTCGTCCCTCACCGGGTGTCGTTTTCCGGCGACATCCCTCGTACAGACAAAAAAGCCGCCTCGCGGGCGGCTTCTGCATTCTCGTTATGCGGCCATCATCGCTTCGAGTATTGCGGGCGCCGCCGCGCCTTGCGGAACCCGACTTTCTTTCGCTCCACCTCGCGCGCATCGCGCGTGACGAGGCCGGCCTTCGACAGCGATGGCTTGAGCGCGGCATCGTACTCGATGAGTGCGCGCGTGATGCCGTGACGGACCGCACCTGCCTGACCCGACTCGCCACCACCCACCACGTTCACCATGATGTCGAACGTGGCGAGGTTATTGGTGAGCGCAAGCGGCTGGCGCGCGATCATCCGGCCCGTCTCGCGCCCGAAATATTCGTCGATCGGCTTGTCGTTGACGACGAAACCACCTTTACCGCTTTTCAGAAAGACGCGCGCAACCGCGCTCTTGCGACGGCCGGTGCCGTAGTAGTACTCGCCGATCATTACTGGATCTCCAGCGACTTGGGCTGCTGCGCGGAATGCGGATGAGCGTCGCCCGCATAGACTTTCAGTTTGCGGTACATCGCCGAACCGAGCGGACCTTTCGGCAACATTCCCTTGACCGCCATTTCGAGCACGCGCGTCGGGAATCGCGCATGCAGCTTGGCAAAGCCCGTTTCCTTGAGCCCGCCGGGCTTGCCGCTATGGCGCCGGTAGAGCTTCTGGAGGGGCTTCGCGCCCGTCACACGCACCTTCGATGCGTTGATCACGACGAGATAGTCACCCGTGTCGACGTGCGGCGTGTAGATCGGCTTGTGCTTGCCGCGCAGGCGCGCCGCAAGCTGCGCGGCGAGCCGGCCGAGCACCTTGTCGGCAGCGTCCACGACAAACCAGTCGTGACGTATATCGGCAGGCTTGGCGGAAAAGGTTTTCATCTATTCGAGTTCGGACCGGTTCTTGGATGACCACGCTCGGGTGAGCGCGGACGAAAGCCTGACATTCTATTGTGGCCGGCTAGCATCGTCAAATCAGAAGCTTGGGCAAAAAAAAGCGCAGCCGATATGGCTGCGCAGAATCCACCAAAGGAGGAGGGTGGAGGAGACAAACCCTGGAATCGCCTGAAACCTGCCAGCGAGTTCCGAACTGGCTCGATTATGCAATTCCGCGTTGTGCAGTGCAAGCAGATTTTGTGCGTTGCGGCATAGACTTACTAATACACCGATCATTTTGATTTATTGCCTTCCCGCCATGAAACCTCAATCGAAACAAGGTAATTTTTTGTCCGGAGGCCGGCGAGTTGCGATGGAACGCGAGAATGTCGGATCCTGCCGCCACGCAGCTCGCACTGATTGATGCACGGCACAACCGTCGTTGGCCCAACAGGCGCGGCACCCTGTCGCGAACGCTAGAATGCCCGATTGGACAACTGGAGCTTGGGCGATGGAGTGCACGGTGCGTTGGGGCGGTTTGGAGGGCGGCATGACCTTCGTTGCGGAGACCGGAAGCGGGCACGCGTTCGTCATGGACGGCGCGCCGGAAGGGGGCGGGCGCAATCTCGGGCCACGTCCGATGGAAACCGTTCTCGCGGGCACCGCAGCCTGCACGGCGTACGACGTCGTGCTCATCCTCAAGAAGAGCCGTCAGGACGTGCGCGGCTGCCACGTGAACGTAACGGCCGAGCGCGCCACGACCGACCCGAAGGTCTTCACGCGGATCAACATGCATTTCGTCGTCCGCGGTCGCAATCTCAAGCCGGCGGCGGTCGAGCGCGCCGTCCAACTCTCGCACGAAAAATACTGCTCCGCATCGGCCATGCTCGCCAAGACGGCGGCAATGACGCTCACTCACGAAATCGTCGACGACGCCTGATACCGCGCCGCACCGGGCGGCTTGATGCTCTGGATCAAGGTCGATCCTGCGCCTGAACCATGGCGCGGCGCGGCAATTGTTCGATGGGTCCCAAGCCGATTTCCGGGTTGTTGCTTTTTCGCGACAAAACACCTTAAGCCTTTGTATTTTCATTGTGAACCGAGCATGGCGTTCGTATACTTCTTGCGTGCTCGCAGGACGGTCACGGAGGAGCGTCCAGTGAGCAAATAAGGAGCGGAGAGAACCTCAAATGAAGAATCGAAAGAATGAGAACAAGCTGAAGGCGATAGCCGTGGGCGCAGCCCTTGCCACGCTCGGATCCGGTGCATATGCAAGCGGGTTCCAGCTTCAGGAACAGAATGCCAGCGGGCTGGGCCTGGCCTACTCCGGGATGGCCGCAGCCGTGCAAGATGCGAGCACGGTCTTCTGGAATCCGGCCGGCACGGCGCTGCTGCCGGGGATTCAAGGGGCCTTTGCGCTGAACTACATCATCCCGGACATCAAGTACACCGACGGACCGAGCCCCAACCCGCGCGTCAGCACCTTCAATCCGGCCGCCGGCAATGGCGGGCAAGGCGGCGAGAGCGCGCTCGTGCCGGCGATGTACGGCTCCTGGATGATCAACAACCAGTGGTCGGTCGGTCTCGCGATCAACGCGCCGTTCGGCCTCGCCACCGAGTGGGATAGCCCGTGGCAGGGCCAGTTCCACGGGGTCAAGTCGGAAATCCAGACGATCAACATCAATCCGACTGTTGCGTTCAAGGTCAACAACGCCATCCAGCTCGGGGCTGGTGTCGGCTACCAGCGGCTCGAGGCAACGCTAACTACTGCGGCGAACCTGGCCGGCACCGCGATCGGACAGGTCAAAGGCGATGACTGGGCGTGGGGCTGGAACGTCGGGGCGCTCTTCGCCCTCGGACCGGACACGCGCATCGGCGTCACCTATCGCTCGACCATGAAATACGATATCGCGGCGGATCTCACCTTCAACACCGCTGCCCTCGCCCCGGCTGCGGGTACGGTTCAGGCCAGCATCAAGCTCCCCGACACTTTCTCGGTGGCGGTCTCGCATCAGCTGAACCCGAAAATCCGGCTGCTGGCGGACTGGACGTGGACCGGTTGGGACTCAATCCAGAACCTCACGATCGTTCGCACCAGCGGACCGCTCGCGGGAACGAACGCGTCCAGCACCGCGCTCAACTTCCAGAACAGCTGGCGCCTCGGCGGCGGGGTCGAGTACGAGCTGAGTCAGATGTGGCTGCTGCGTGGAGGACTCGCGTACGACACTTCACCGGTCCAGGACCAGTAT
>JBAVOG010000870.1:0-9163 GCA_049691875.1 Burkholderiales bacterium
GCGCAGAATCGCTTCTACAACTACGTCGAGGAGTGGCTGGCGACCCTGGCGCACCTCCCGAGCGGCCGGCTGGGCGCCGAAGGCGAGCATTCCCTGCCGACGTACATCGAGGCACTGCTCGAGCAGACCGCCGACAACCTCGACCAACTGCAGCGCACGCTGACGCGCAGCGAGGAGGATCGGCGCGCCACGCAGGCGAGCCTCGCGAACCTGGGCGAGCAACTCTCGTCGCTCACCGATCAGCTGCGATCGGAACAGAAGCTGATTCTCAGCCTCTCGAAGGGCCAGACCGACCTTCAGCCGGTGATCGCGGAGCTCGCGACCCAGGTTGCGAGCGCGCTGGGCGGCACCGAGCAGATGCGCGAGTATCTGCGCGGCTCCGATCTCTCGCTCAAGCGGCTTGTCGAGGAAGTGGCGGCGGCACGCGACCAGGTTCCGCGGGAGCTGCGCGAGGAGGTGCGGCTTCTCGCGCAAAGCCTCGGTCGCAAGTCCTCCACGGAGAGCTGAGGAAGCCGGTCGTGCTCGCGCTCTCGCGCCGCAGCCGCCACGGCATCAACGTCTGGCCCGCGTTCGTCGACGCGCTTGCGTCGATGCTGCTCGTCTTCGTTTTCGTGCTGCTGATGTTCGTGGTCGGCTATTTCGTGCTTGGCGACACGCTCGCGGGCAAGACCCGGGCGCTCGACGAGCTGGGCCGCCAGGTGAGCGCGCTTGCGCAAACCCTGTCCCTCGAGCAGGCGCGCAGCACCGACCTGCAGACGCGCCTCGACAATCTCTCTTCGCGTCTCCAGGCCACGCTGACGGAGCGGGATCGAGCGACCGCACGTGCCGAAGCGAGCGAAAGCGACGTGGCCAGATTGCGCGCGGAGCTCGACGCATCAGTCGCGCGCATTGCGGCGAGCCAGGACGAAAATGCACGCCAGAAGCAGGAGCTCGCGAGCCTGCAGGCGGACATCGCGTCGCTGCGTCTACTGCGGGACGATCTCGAGCGCCGCGCGGCGCAACTCGCCGCGACGGTTCAGCAGCGGGACCAGGATGTCACCGCGCGCGATTCGGAGAACGCCTTGCTCGAGGCGCGCGTCAATCTCCTCAACCAGCAGATCGCCGCATTGCGCGAGCAGCTCGCGCAGCTCTCCGCGGCGCTCGATCTCTCCAGGGTCGAAGCGCGCAAGAAGGACGCGCAGATCGCCGACCTCGGCGAGCGGCTGAACATCGCGCTCGCGCGCAAGCTCGACGAGCTGCAGCGCTACCGCTCGGAGTTTTTCGGGCGCCTGCGCGAGATCCTGGGCAAGGATCCGGGCATTAGGATCGAGGGCGACCGGTTCGTCTTCCAGTCCGAGCTGCTCTTCCCGACCGCTTCCGCCACGCTGGTGCCAGCGGGGCAGCAGCAGCTCGCCCAGCTTGCAACCACGCTCAAGTCGGCAACCGCGCGGATCCCCGAGGACATCGACTGGGTGCTGCGCGTGGATGGGCACACCGATGTCCGTCCGATCAACACGGTGCGCTTTCCTTCCAACTGGGCACTGTCGAGCGAGCGAGCAATGTCGGTCGTCGAGTTCCTGGTGAGCCAGGGCATCCCACCGAAGCGCCTCGTCGCGGCGGGATTCGCCGAGTTCCACCCGCTGGACAAGGCCACGACGCCAGAGGCCCTGGCGCGCAACCGGCGGATCGAGATCAAGCTCACGCAACCTTGATGGCTCGAGTGCGCGCAATCAAGCCTGCACGACACGATTGCGCAGGACTCCGATCCCGTCGACCTCGAGCTCGACGACGTCGCGCGGCTCGAGGAAGCGCATCTGCTCGAGGCCGCTGCCGTTGCCCACCGTTCCGGAGGCGAAGAACTCTCCTGGATACAGCGTCTCGGAGCGCGCAACGTGCGCGATGCAGTCCTCGAACTTCCAGTGCATGTCGGCCGAGCTGCCACGCCCCCACTCCTCCCCGTTCACGCGCACGATCATGGTGAGCGAGTAGGGGTCAGGAAGCTCGTCAACGGTGACGAGGCACGGACCCATGCAGTTCGAATTGTCGAAGTCCTTGCCCTTTCCGGGTCCGAGCTGGCCGGGCATCTCGAGCGTCTGCTCGTCGCGCGCCGAAAAGTCGTTGAAGATCGTGTAGCCGAAAATGTGGGTGCGCGCGTCGTCGCGTGCGATGTCCTTGCCTCGCTTGCCGATGTAGCAGCCGAACTCTAGCTCGAAGTCGAGCCGCTTCGAATAGGCCGGCCAGGGCACATCCGTCTCCGTGCCGCATACCGTGAGGCGGTTCGGATGATAGAAGATCGGCCGCTCGTACCAGGTCTTCGGGACCGCGAGAATCCCCTGCGCTTCCATGTCGCGCATCGCCTGCTCCGGATCGGGCGCGGATTGCGCGCGCACGCGCCGCGCGGCCTGAAACGCCTGAACCAGGTGCTTCTCGAAGCACAGGAAATCCCGCATCTGGGGCGGCTGCGGAATCGGTGCGAGCAGCTTGACGCGTGCGCGCGGAAGTTGTGCCTCCGCGTACTGCGAGGCTCCGTCAATCAGCTCCCGCACCAGCGCGCGCGCCGTATCGCCGCCCTCGGCGATCGCCAGAACACTTGCCAGGTGCGGCGCGCTCTTACGATACCGCTCGCGGTAAGCGGCCTGCAGATCCAGGATCCGCGTGTCGTTTTCCATGAGCGCACCGGCGCGCGGCTTGCCGCCGCGTCGGCGCGAGAAAGTCACGAGCCTCATTCTCACCTCCCATGAATCGGCGGCCCGATTCGCGCGCATGCCGCTTGTGCAGCGGGTGGAGCTTCGTATGGAACGACCGGCCAACCGCTTTGTCAAGGTGCGAATCGCGGCATATACTTCTTCGGCCAAGTCGCGCTTCGCGGTTGCGCGAAAGAACAATTCGACTGGGCGTGGCCCATCGCCCCGAACAAGGAGGAAAGCTCATGATTCCCCGCAGCCTGCCCCCCACGTTGCATGGGTTTGCAACCCTGTTCGCGCTCGTTGCGACGCTTGCGTCCGGCGTCGCGCACGCGCAGGAGACAATCAAGCTCACCGTCGCGGCGGGCCATCCGCCGATCTTTCTTTGGGTGAAGCACCTGCACGAGACGTTCATGCCCATCGTGGACGCCGAGCTCGCGAAGGCCGGCAAGTACAAGATCGCGTGGAACGAGACGTACGGCGGCACCCTGGCGAAGATCGGCAGCGAGCTCGAGACCATGCAGCAGGGCATCTCGGACATGGGCATCGTGGCGACCGTGTTCCATCCGGCCAAGCTCCCACTCAACAACGTCACGTACTTCGTCCCGTTCGGTCCGACTGACGCGAACTTGGTCGTCAAGGCGATCGACTACGTGCAGGGATCGCCCGAGCTCACTGCGGAGTGGAGCAAGTACAACGTGGTCTACCTCGCCGGATTCACGATCGACAATTACGGGCTCGTCACCAAGGAGCCGGTGCGCACGGTCGCCGACCTGAAGGGCCGCAAGCTCGGCGGCGCCGGCCCCAATCTCAACTGGATCAAGAACACCGGCGCGGTCGGCGTGCAGGGCAGCCTGAACTCGTTCTATAACGACATGAAGACCGGGGTCTACGATGGCGTCATCATCTTCGTCACCGCGGCGGTTCCAGCGAAGCTCTTCGAAGTCGCGCCACACTATACACGGGCGGATTTCGGCGCAATGTACGCTGGCGCAGTGGCGATCAACAAGGGCCGCTGGAGCGGCCTGCCGGACGAAGTGAAGGCAGCGTTTCGCAAGGGCGCCAACGCTTACAAGGCCGCCTACCTCGCCGAGCAGACGGCGCGCATCGAGACCTCTTATGCCGCGTGGCAGAAGGCCGGCGGCGAGGTGACCGAGCTCGCCGCTGCCGAGCGCGCGAAGCTCGTCAAGACGATCCCCAACCCCGCGAAGGAATGGGTGAAGCAATCCAAGGCGAAGGGCCTGCCGGCGGACAAGGTGCTCAAGGCCTATATGGACTCGGTACGCGCATACGGCGGCAAGTTCGCACGGGACTTCGACAAGGAATAGCTGTCGCTGCGCAGCAGGCCGCAGAAGAACGGTGATGGCTGTGGGCATGCGGCGTCCCGGATTCGGCGTACTCACGCAGGCGTTGTCCGCGGTGGGCACGATTTGGATCTTCTTCCTGATGGTGCTCATCTGCGCCGACGTGATCGGCCGCGGCGCATTCGCCCGCCCGATCCTCGGCGTGCCGGAAATGGTTCAGTTCTCCATCGTCGGCATCGTCTTCCTGCAACTCCCGGAAACGCTGCGCGCGGGCGGGTTGACCCGGTCCGACGCGCTGCTCGGCCGGCTACTCGAGCGGCTTCCCCGTCTCGGCCATCTCGTGCAGTTTGTCTACCACGGAGTCGGCGCCGCGTTGTTCGCGGTGGTGCTGGTCACTACCTGGCCGCTGATGACGCAAGCCTACCGCGACGGCGATTTCTACGGCTCGACCGGCGTGGTGCAGATCCCGACCTGGCCGCTCAAGGCGATCATCCTGGCCGGGTGCGCGTCGATGGTGGTGCAATTCGCGCTGTTCGCCTGGCAGGACGTCTCGACGGCGCTCGGCCGCAGCGCAAGCGGGACGACGGATCGGAGCGAGGCGTAGATGAGCGGCGTCGCCGTCGGTCTCGCATCGATCGGCTGCATGCTGCTCCTCATCTGGGGCGGCATGCACGTCGGGGTCGCGCTCGCGGCGCTCTCCTTCGTCGGCGTATGGCTCATCCGCGACAATGCCGGGGTCGCGGCGAACATGCTCGCGCTGGCAGTGAACGACGTCATCGCCGACTACGTCTTCGGCGTCGTGCCCCTGTTCGTCCTGATGGGGCTCCTGGTGAGCGTGGCCGACATCGGGCGCGATACCTTCGAGGTCGCCAACGATCTATTCCGGCGCGTTCGCGGCGGGCTGGGCATCGCGACCGTCGCGGCGAACGCGGTCTTCGCCGCGATCACCGGGATCTCGATCGCGTCCGCCGCGGTGTTCACCAAGGTCGCGGTGCCCGAGATGCTGCGGCACGGCTATACGCCGCGCTTCGCGGTCGGCGTCGTCGCCGGCTCGTCGGTCCTCGGCATGCTGATCCCCCCAAGTTTGCTGCTGATCCTCTACGGCGTGATCACCGAGCGCTCGATCGGCGATCTCTTCATCGCCGGGATCATTCCCGGGATCGTGCTTGCAATCGCGTTCGCCGTCGGCATCCTGATCATGGGGCGCTTCTTCCCCGCGTTCATCGGCGGCGACATGGCCGACACGGCCGAGAACGCGCCATCGCTTTCGCTTGCTACCATCGCCGCGCGGCTACTGCCGGTAGTGGCGCTCGTGGTGCTGGTGCTCGGCGGGCTCTATGGCGGCCTGTTCACACCGACCGAGGCCGGTGCGGTGGGTGCGGCGGGCGCACTTGCAATGGCGGTCGTGAAGCGCCGGTTAACCTGGATCTCGCTTTGGAAAGTGCTGGTCGAGACCGGCCACATCACCGCTGCAATCTGCTTCCTGATCATCGCCGCGAGCGTTTACTCGCGCATGCTGGCGGTGTCCGGCGTGACCGACTTCCTGGCCACGCTGATCGTCGATTCCGGTCTCGGCCGGGCCGGCTTCATCGCGATCTTCGTGCTCACGGTGGTCGCGCTCGGCACGATCCTCGATTCGAGCTCGATCCTGCTCGTCACGGTGCCGCTCGCGCTCCCGGCACTCGCCGGCTTCAACATCGACCTGATCTGGTTCGGAATCGTCACCCTGATCGCCGTTGAAATCGGTCTGCTCACGCCGCCGTTCGGCATCGCGGTCTTCGTGATCAAGGCGACCCTGGGAAAAGAGAGTCCGATCACGCTTGGCGAGATCTTCATCGGTGCAGCGCCGTTCGCCCTGATCATGGCGGTGGTGCTGGTACTGGTGATCGTGTACCCGCCGCTCGCCACCGCGCTCCTGTAACCCTTTCCTCAACTCAACCAAACACAGCGAGGCATTCATGATCTGGACAGTGCGCAGAGTAGTGACCGGCCACACGCCCGAAGGCAAGTCGACGTTCATCACCGACAGTCCGGCGCGCAACGTCATGGAGATGAAGTCCATGCCGGGTCTCGCGCTCACCGATCTGTGGGAAACGACGAGCGCGCCTGCGCGCAACGAAGGAGCCTCGGACGCCGCTGCGCGTCCCGTGCGCCTCGAGCCGCCGCCGCGCGGCACGATCCTGCGCATCGTCGAGTTTCCGCCCGATTCCGCGTGGCGGGGCGGGGCGGACGCTCGCGAAGCGTTCGAGTCGATCCAGGCCGGGCACGCCCGCGATACGTCGTCGAGCGATCCGATGATGCACCGGACGAACACCGTCGACTACATCATCGTGCTCCGCGGGGAGATCCACGCGATCATGGATACTGGCGAGACCCTGCTTCGTCCGGGCGATGTGCTGATCCAGCGCGGCACGATTCATTCGTGGAGCGTGCGCGGCACCGAGCCCTGCATCATTGCCGCTATCCTGGTTTCCGCCGACCCGATCGGCAAGCGCGCCGCGAAACGGCCGGTGGAACGCGCGCCAAAGCGGGCGACAAAGAAGCCGGCGAAGAAACCGGCCCGCAAGACGACGAAGTCGCGGTCCCGGTCCGCCAAGCGGCCGCGCAAGTCGGCGCGTCATCGCTAGAGTACCGGCGCTGGGAGACTCTGACATGGCAAGAAAGTTCGTCGATCTGTCTATCTATCTCGAGAACGACGTCGTCTCCGACCCCGCGCCGTTCGCGCCGAAGATCGAGTACTTCGACCACGATGCGACGTACGGCCAGATGGCGCCGTTCTTCCCGGGGCTCGCGAAGGAGGACCTGCCCGACGGCGCGGCGTGGGCAGTGGAGAAGGTCGAGCTCATCACGCACAACGGCACGCATCTCGACGCGCCGTACCACTTCCACCCGACCATGAATCGCGGCGAGCGCGCGATCACCATCGACGAGGTGCCGCTCGAATGGTGCTTCCAGCCGGGCGTGAAGCTCGATTTCCGGGCATTCCCCGATGGCTACGTCGTGACCGCGAAGGATGTCGAGAACGAGCTCGCGCGCATCGGGCACGAGCTGAAACCGCTCGAGATCGTGGCCGTCAACACGCGTGCGGGCAGCCGCTACGGGAACGACGACTATGTGAGCGCCGGTTGCGGCATGGGCTACGAGGCGACGATGTATCTCCTCGAGCGCGGCGTGCGACTAACCGGCACCGATGCCTGGAGCTGGGACGCACCTTTCGTGTACACCGCCGAGAAGTACAAGGAGACCGGCGACGCGTCGCTCATCTGGGAAGGACACAAGGCGGGGCGCCACATCGGGTATTGCCATCTCGAGAAGCTGCACAACCTCGAGGCGCTGCCGCCGCATGGCTTCGTGATCGCATGCTTTCCGCACAAGATCCGGGGCGCGTCGGCAGGCTGGACACGCGCCGTCGCGATCGTCGACGACGCGCTGCTCGCATCCACCGAGCTCGAGCGGGCCGCGCTCGCCGCGGGCTGACGGAGCACTGGGCATGGGCAGTAATCCGCTCGACGGTTTCACGGTCGACCGCGCGTCGATCCGGTACATCGGCCATGACCTGCAACGCCCGGAGTGCATCCTGGCAGAGCCGGACGGCACCCTCTGGTCCGCCGACGCGCGCGGCGGCGTGATGCGCATCGCCGCTGACGGCACGCAGACCATGATCGCCCAGCAATCGCAGGCGAAGTTCGCGTCCACTGCCGACTTCGAGGCGCGGTTCACGCAGGGCACGCTGCCGAACGGGCTGGCGTTCGCCGCGAACGGCGATTTCCTGATCGCCAATTTCGGCACCGACGCGCTCGAGATCATGTCGCGCGACGGGCGCTCGCGCACGCTTTACGACTCGATCGACGGCAAGCCGATCGGCAAGGTCAACTTCGTGCTGCGCGACGCGCAGGACCGCATGTGGCTCACCGTGTCGACACGGGTGAACCCGTGGACGGCCGCGGTCCGGCCGGGACTCGACGACGGCTACGTCGCGGTCGCCGACCGGCGCGGCCTGCGGGTCGTCGCCGAAGGCTTCTGCTTCACCAACGAGGTGCGGCTCGACGCGCGGGAGGAATGGCTCTACATCGTCGAGACGACGGGCAAGCGCGTGAGCCGCATGCGCGTGACCCCGGACGGGGGCTTGCGCGACCGCGAGGTGTTCGGTCCCGAGCCGCTCGGCACGGGTTTCCCGGACGGCATCGCGTTCGACGCCTACGGCAACCTGTGGTGCACGATGGTGATGGCCGACCGGCTGATCGCGATCACGCCGGAGGGCGAGCTGCGCGTGCTGTTGGACGACGGCGACCCGGAGGCGACCGCCGCGCTGGAGGGTAGGTTCGCGCAGGGCGAAGCCACCACCGAGGACATGCGCCGCGCCAAGGGCACCATCGCGCCGTGGATGGCGAGCGTGACGTTCGGCGGTCCGGACCTGCGCACAGCCTATATCGGGAGTCTCGTAGGGACCCGCATCCCCTATTTCCGCTCCCCGGTCGCCGGGCTGCCGATGGTGCACTGGAAGCGCTGAAACGCCGATCGCTGCCCTCGCGACGTCTGTTGGAGAGTCACGTCGTAGTCGATCGCGAGCACGCTTTGCGGCGCCAAGGGCGCCTACACCCTGCTCGTGGGAATGATCAGTCGCTCCGAGCTCATTGCGCTCCGACCTCGGATACATGGTCTGACATGCGGCATGGCTCCAGCACTGGCCTCTTTCTTCAACGGTAAGCTTGCTGCCAGCGGTGCATCCCGTGGCCCGCCGCGCCTTCGCGCTGGTCCCTCGCCGGCGCGCACGCAGGAACGCAGGTGGGACAACGATAGGAGGCGAATTGCCGTGAACTGCAGCATGCACAGAGCCTACACGGACATCGTGCTCCGGCACGTTCGCTAGCGCACGGTTCGAGGAAGGTATTCGGCGTATCAATGCAACTCGGGCGCCACAGTTCGATAGCGCGTTCGCGACCCGGTGGACGCACGCTGCGGCCACCACGGATGTTGAATCAACGCAAGGAGATAGAAATGAACTGGGACAAAGTGGAAGGCAACTGGAAGCAGCTCAAGGGCAACGTCAAGGAGCAGTGGGGTAAGCTCACCGACGACCAGCTCGACGTGATTGCGGGCAAGCGCGACCAGCTCGCCGGCAAGATCCAGGAAGCGTACGGGGTCTCGAAAGAAGACGCCGAGCGGCAGCTCTCCGATTGGGAGAAGCGCCAGAGC
>JBAVOG010000871.1:0-2982 GCA_049691875.1 Burkholderiales bacterium
GCGCTCGTACGCGCGGACCACGCGCGGCGCGGCGGCCGGATCGCGCAGGCACGTATCCACCGCATCCGCGCCGGAAAACGCCCCTGCCATCGCGAGATACACCCCCGACGAGAACACCGGATCCACGAACGCGAACGAGTCGCCGATCATCAGGCAGTTCGGGCCGTAGGACCGCGCGGACTGGTAACTGTAGTTCCCGGTCGCGGACACCGACGTGATCCGATGAGCATCGCGCAGCCGTTCCGCGAGCGCCGGGCAGAGGGCGGTGGTCTCGTCGAGGAACTGATCGAGGGAACCGCGCCGCGACTTGAGATAGTAGGGCCAGCACACCGCGCCGACGCTGGAGACGCCGCGGGCGAGCGGGATGAACCAGAACCAGCCATGCTCGAACCAGTAGATCCCGATATTGCCCGCGTCGCGCCCGACGCGATGCTGCGCTCCCTCGTAATGCGCGTACAGCGCGGCGCTCGAGTGCTTGCGATTCACCCGCTTGATCCGGAAAAGGTTCGCGAGAACTGTGTCACGCCCGGAGGCATCGACCAGAAACCGCGCGCGCCAGCGGCAATCCCCGTCAGGTCCCCGCGCCAGCACTTGCGCGCCGCCCTCCGGAAGCGTCACCTCGACCGCCTGGGTAGACTCGAACACGGCGGCGCCCTTGCGCACCGCATTGCGGATCAGGATGAGGTCGAGATCCGCACGATGAACCTGGAACGCGCTCTGCACCGACTGGTCGATGGCTTCGTCGAAGTAGAACGTGCGGGGTTCCGCGTGATCCGGAGAGTTGAACTCGGCACCGTTCTTCACCACGCCGACGCGGCGCACTTCGTCCAGAACGCCGAGGCGCTCGAAGAGCTTGTTGTTGTGCGGGAGGAGCGACTCGCCGATGTGAAAGCGCGGGTGCCGGTCCCGCTCGAGAACGGCGACGTCCCAGCCCTTCTCGGCGAGCAGCGCGGCGATCGTCGATCCTGCCGGGCCCCCGCCGATCACGATCACGTCGCAAGAGCGTTCTGGCGTCGATTCGTCGGTCATCCTGAGCGCCGCGATGGACGTGGATTCATCATGAGGGTGTTGAACAATGCTCGCCGCGGCGGCTTCGAGCGGCGAATTCCGCATGCAGGGCAAACCCCGGTCGCACGAACAAGGGGGGAAAGCCCCCTTGTAAATCCCCCGGAACAAACAAGGGGTGAACCCCTTGTATATCCCCTGTGTGCGTGCGCGGAGTTCTTCAACAGACTGTTATTCCTCGGCAGAGCCTGCGCTAGCGCACGAGCGCGCGTTTGAGTCGCAGCGGAATCCGCCAGAGCGCGCCGATCACGAGCCGCAGGTGCATCCACGTGAGCAACACATTGTCGCGCACGTAGTGGAAATGCGACACGCCGCCCTCGTCGGGGCGAAAGTACTTCACCGGCGCATCCCGGTTGACCGGCGGCACACCCGCCCACACGAGCCGCACGGCGGCCTCGGGGTCGAAATCGAAACGGCGCATCCAGATCGTCGACTCCATCGCATGCTCGAGCGCCGCAATCGGGTACACGCGAAACCCGAACAGCGAGTCGCCGATGCCCGCCCAGAGCGTTTCGACGTCGGCTAAGAAATTGGAGATGCGCCGGCCGCGGATGCGGATGGTAGGGGCGCTCGCGTCGAATATCGGCTTTCCCAGGATCATCGCGCCAGGCTGCGCAAGCGATGCGGCCATGAACTCCGGAATCAGGTCGGCCGGATGCTGGCCGTCCGCGTCCATCGTCAGCACATGGGTGAAGCCGGCCGCGCGGGCGGCCCGGATCCCGTGCCGCACGGCCGATCCCTTGCCGCAATTGCGCGGCAGGACGAACACGCGCAGCCCGGGGTCGTTCGCGGCAAGCGGCGCCAGGTGCTCGGCGCTCGCGTCCGTGCTGCCGTCGATCACGACCCAGACCGGATTCCAGTGCTGGCGCGCGCTGCGCACAGTCTCGATGAGCTTCACCCCGGTGTTGTAGGTCGGAATCAGGAGTAGGTGGGTCGTGTGCGGCGTCATGAAGTCGGGAGAGCGGGAATGCGGACGGTTCGGCGCGGATCACGCGAGCTTTCTGGCGCGATACTCCGAGAAGAGTCCGAGCTCGACCTGTCGGACGACATGGCCGAATCCTGCATTTGCGAGGGCGCCGGTCACCTGTTCTGGAGGCACGCAGGCCTCGATCGTGTCCCAGTAATAGCGCATGAGGCGCGGGGTGTCGCGCTTGCGTGCAACGATCCATGCGAGGGCGGGCACGACGCCCCGCAGGTAAGCCTTCAGGAGCATGTTGCCCAGTCGCCCGGCCGGCCGCGTGATTTCCAGCACGCAGACGATGCCGCCCGGCCTCAGCACGCGGTGGAACTCCGCAAAGGCGACCGACAGATCGGACACGTGGCGCAGCGCGTAACCCATGCTCAGGAAATCCGCGCTCGCGTCGGGCAGGGGCAGGCTCTCCGCGCTGCCTTCGAGCAGCTGCGCGCCGCCTGGCAGTACCGTGTGCCGCAGCATTCCGGCGCTCGGGTCGATGGCGATCACATCACGTACGTCGCCGAGGATGCGCGCGGCTTCCAGCGCGACGAGCCCGGTCCCGGAACCGACATCGACGACCCGCATGCCGCGTGCGAGGCCCGCGCGCACGAGTGCCTGTCGGCGATACCACGATCCGGTTCCGAGTCCCATCACCCGCTCGATCCGGGTGTAATCGGGCGCAGTGCGGTCGAACATCGCCCGGACCCAGTCGCGCCGCGCCGCCTCGTCGGCGTAATACTCGGGCAAGGGCGGGTGCGGCGCGCGAACTTCGCCGTGTGGATGGGACTCGAGCGGCATTGCGGCGCGAGGGTAGCATGGGCTCCGCCGCGATTGCCGGGAAACGACCCGCGAACAGGCAGTGGAACAGGCAGTAGAATTCGCGCGTGCCGACGATCCCGACCTCAACCTTGACGCCCACCGGGGAGGTGGTGTCGCGCGGCGTTTCGCTGCGCAATATCTGG
>JBAVOG010000872.1:0-1571 GCA_049691875.1 Burkholderiales bacterium
GGGCTATAAAATCCGCGAGCACACGCTGAAGCGTGTCCCCTATCTGCTGGTTGCCGGCGATCGGGAAGTCGAGTCCAGGTCATTGGCCGTGCGCACGCGCTCCGGGAAGGATCTGGGTGCCATGCCCCTGGAAGAGGTGGCCGCTCGGATCGCCCGGGATGTGGCGAGCCGCGGCCTTGGTCATTTGGAGGACTGAGTATTTCGACATCGAAACGCGTAAGGCGCAATGAGGAGATCCTTGCACCGCAATTACGCGTGATAGGCGCCGACGGGAGTCAGGTCGGCGTCCTGAGCCGCAGCGAGGCGCTGGCAAAGGCCGCCGCTGAGGAACTGGATCTCGTGGAAGTTTCGCCGACCGCCGAGCCGCCTGTCTGCCGGATCATGGACTTCGGAAAGTACTTGTTCGAGCAGAACAAGAAGGCTCACACCGCGAAGCGCAAGCAGAAGCAGATCCAGCTCAAGGAAGTGAAGTTCCGGCCGGGCACGGAAACGGCGGATTACCAGGTCAAGCTGCGTAACCTGATCCGGTTCCTGACCGACGGCGACAAGGCCAAGGTAACCATGCGGTTCCGCGGCCGGGAGATGGCCCACACGGAGATCGGGCGCAAGCTCCTCGACAGACTGGTGATCGACCTCGCCGAATTCGGCGCGATCGAACAACACGCTGCGATGGAAGGACGCCAGATCACCATGGTGATCTCTCCCAAGAAGAAGTGACCGGCGGGTAACCGCCGATACGCCTCCAGCCCGCGCGAGCGGTGTGAAGAGGTCATAACAGGAGACGAGCGATGCCCAAGTTGAAAACCAACCGGGCCGCGGCGAAGCGTTTTCGCAAGACGGCGAAAGGCTTCAAGCGCGGCCAGGCGAACCGCCGCCACATCCTCACGAAGATGACGAAGAAGCGTAAGCGCCAGCTGCGCGGCTCGACCATGGTCCACGAGACCGACGTCGGCCGTCTGGTGCGCCTGCTTCCGCACGTCTGACCCACCAACCAGGAGTGATGTGACATGGCAAGAGTGAAGCGCGGCGTCACTGCGGGACGCCGGCACAAGAAGGTCCTCAAGAAGGCGAAGGGCTACTACAACGCCCGGCGCAAGGTCTATCGCGTCGCGAAGCAGGCGGTCATCAAGGCCGGGCAATACGCGTACGTGGGCCGCCGCCTCAAGAAGCGCGATTACCGCGCCCTGTGGATCCAGCGCATCAATGCCGCGGCGCGCGGCTTCGGCCTCTCGTACAGCCGGTTCATCGCCGGCGTCCAGGCGGCCGGCATCGAGATCGATCGCAAGGCGCTCGCTGACATCGCGGTACACGACATCACGGCGTTCGGCGCAATCGCGGAGAAGGCGAAGGCGGCGCTCGCCGCGAAATAGCGATCCCAAGGGGGTCGGGTGAAGGACCTGGAGTCGCTGGTCGCGCGAACGCTCGCGGATATCGGCTCGAGCGCGGATCTGGCCGCTCTCGATGCCGTCCGCGTCGCCGCGCTCGGCAGGAAGGGCTCGGTCACGGACCTCCTGAAAGGGCTCGGGGACCTCCCGGCCGAGGATCGCAAGTCCGCCGGCGCGACCATCAAC
>JBAVOG010000873.1:0-3157 GCA_049691875.1 Burkholderiales bacterium
GGATGATCGTCTCGTGCTGCGAGGGCAGCGTGATGATGGCGGTCGGGCGCGCGACGGCGACGAGCATGGTGGCGAGCGCGATGAGGAAGAGGAGCGGCGGGACATGACGCCGGAAGCGCTGGCCCATGCCCATCGCCTCCTTGACCATGTTCAGGCTGGCGTATCGCGCGGCGGTCTTCTTTCGCCGCCGCAAAAGAAAAACGTACAGGACGACTAGGATCGGCACGATCGTGAGCAGCCAGAGCATCTCGGGCCAGATGAATTTCACCGGCCCGCCTCGATGTGCTTCGGCAGCGAGCCGCCCGTCGCGAGCTGGCTGCGACGCTTGCGCAGGTCGGCAAAGCGCAGGATGGCATCGACGAGGTCGCCGCCCGTCGAGAGCTCGAGCGCGTCCACACCGGCCTGCCGGAACCCCGAACGGAGCTCTTTCTCGCGCCGCTCGGCCACTGCGGCAAAGCGCTTTCTGAACGCACGGTCGTGGGTGTCGACGAAAACCTGTTCGCCGGTCTCCGAGTCCTGGATCACGAGCAACCCCAGGTCGGGCAGCTCCATCTCGATCGGATCGTAGAGCCGCACGGCGACGATCTCGTGGCGCTGTGCCAGGCGCGCAAGCGGTTCGCCCCAGCCCGGCGAGCTGATGAAATCCGAGACGATGAAGACGATCGACCGCCGCGGGATGACCTGCAGCGCGGTTTGCAGCAGATCGACCAGGTTCGTGCCGGCGGAGGTCTTGTGCGCGGGCCGCGCGAGCATGCGATGCAGGATGTGAAGCACGTGCCGCCGTCCACCCTTGGCGGGGATCACGGTATCCACATCACTGCCGTAGAGCAGGGCGCCGACGCGATTGCCATGCCGGGTCAGGACGCGCGCCAGAACCGTGACGAACTCGGCCGATACCGTCTGCTTCTTCACCTGCTCGGATCCGAAATCGACCGATGGGCTCAGGTCCAGCAGAAACCAGGCGGTGACTTCGCGATCCTCGTTGTACTCGCGGACGTACGGCGTCTGCAGGCGCGCCGTGACGTTCCAGTCGATGTGCCGGACGTCGTCGTTGTACTGATATTCGCGCAGGTCCGCGAGATCCAGCCCGAATCCGCGAAACAGCGTCCGGTAATCGCCCTGCAACAGGCCGTCCAGACGGCGTATCACCGTCCACTCGAGCCGCCGCAGGACGTTTTCAGCCGTGGGCGGCGACGCGGACATGAGTGTCCAGGGGCTTCTCGGGCGCCGGCATGTGTTGCAGGATCCTGTGGATCAGCTGATCGGCGGACTGGCCGTCCGCGAGCGCCTCGTACGAGAGGACGAGGCGGTGTCGCAGCACGTCGGGAACGAGGTCGATGACGTCCTCGGGCAGGACGTAGTCGCGTCCGCGCAGGTACGCCAGCGCGCGCGCGCCTTCGATGAGGTGGATGGACGCGCGCGGGCTTGCGCCGAAGGTGATGTAGCGCCCCATGTCCTTGACCCCATACCGGTCGGGATCGCGGGTTGCGGCGGTGAGTCGCACCGCGTAGCGGATGAGTGCCGGATCGACATATCCGGTACGGCACTCGCGCTGCAATGCACACAGATCCTTGGGGGTGGCTACCGCGGCGACCGCGGCTTCCGCGCCGGTGACGCGCTCGACGATGACGAACTCTTCGTCCTCGCTCGGGTACCCGACCAGCACCTTCATCATGAACCGATCGATCTGCGCCTCCGGCAGCGGGTAGGTGCCTTCGGTCTCGATCGGGTTCTGCGTGGCCATCACCAGAAACGGCTCGGGCACGAGATGCGTCTCGCCGGCGATCGTCACCTGGTGCTCCTGCATCACCTCGAGCAGCGCGCTCTGCACCTTCGCTGGTGCGCGGTTGATCTCGTCGGCGAGCAGCAGGTTGGTGAACACGGGGCCCAGCGACGTGGCGAATTCGCTGGTCTTCTGGTTGTAGACGCGCGTGCCGACCAGATCCGCCGGCACGAGATCGGGCGTGAACTGGATGCGCCGGAACGTCCCGCGCAGTGTCCGTGCGAGCGTCTTGACCGTCAGCGTCTTGGCGAGCCCTGGAACCCCCTCGACGAGGAGGTGTCCCTGCGCGAGGATGGCGACGAGCACGCGCTCGAGGAAGTGATCCTGGCCGACGACGACCTTCTTGACCTCATAGAGAATGCGCTCCATGAGGTTCGTGGATTCGGGATGTCCCGCCTCTCTGTTTTCCATGTCTCCCTGCCTTTTTGATTAACCCACGGTAAGTTCGATGTCAGAACGGCGAAAGGCCGACGGCGCCAGCGGCATTCTCGATCGGCACCGCAAACCCGATGCCGACGAACACGCGCTGTTCCGTGGGATTCAGGATCGCGGTGACGATGCCGATCACCTCGCCCTGATTGGTCACGAGCGGGCCCCCGGAGCTGCCGGGATTGGCGGCCGCATCGAACTGGATGAGATTCGTCAGCACGCGCTTGCCCTCGGGCGAACGGAAATCTCGCCGCAGCCCGGAGATCACGCCCGCCGATACCGAAGGCCCGATACCGAACGGAAAGCCCACGGCGACGACTTCATCGCCGGGTCGGAGATCGCTCGTCGAGCGCATCGTGGCCGGTACCAGATCGTCGGGAACGGTCTTGGGCTGCAGGACCGCAAGGTCGTGCTCGGGGCGCACGCCGATGACGGTGGCCGGCGATTCCGTCCCGTCCGCAAACGTGACGCTGACGTTCTCGGCGCCGGCGACGACGTGAAGATTGGTGAGGATCGTGCCCTTGTCGACGATGATGACCCCGGTGCCGATGCCGTGCTCGGTGTCTTCGTCCTCGCTCGCGTTGGGCCCCAGTCCGCGGACGCGCACGACGGACGGGCGGATGACCTCGTACGCCTTGGCGGAAGCCGACGGCATGGGTTTGGTCTCGAGCGTGCGCAGCACCGCAAGATCGATGTCGCGCTGGGTGATCTCGCGTTGCGCGGGTGACTTGGGCCCGTAAGCGAAGAGGAGCGCAAGTGCGACCAGGATGCCGGCCACGACCAGGAAGGGGCGCGCGAGGCGCTTGCCGAGCCTGCGCAGGCGCGAAGGGCGTGGCGCGCTCGCGGTGTCGACCGCCGGCGGTGCAGAAGCTTCGGCGGGCGCGCGAGCTTGTCGCGACGGCACCGAGGTACGCGGCTTAGGGGAACTGCTATAGAGCGCTGATC
>JBAVOG010000874.1:0-4225 GCA_049691875.1 Burkholderiales bacterium
CGTTTATACTGGTCAGCGCGAGTACGCATCCAGCGCTTCCGCAACCGCCGCGGGCGGAAGCTCGATCAGTCGCAACGTCTCGGCGACGTCCGGTCCGCAGGGCGACGCGCACAACGCGTCGACCACGACGTATAACGCAAAGACCGGTCAGACCAACACCTGGAGCAACGGGCAGGCGTCCAGCAACAATCACTACGGCGGCTCGGACGGGAGTGTCTACAAGAACGACGGGAGCGGTTGGCAGCAACACACGTCGAGCGGCTGGCAGTCCGCGAGCGGGGACACCAGCTGGGCGGACAAGGAGCAGCAGGCACGCGGTGCCGGAGAGAGCCGCGAATCGAGCTTCGGGAGCAACTCGGGTGGTTGGGACCGCTCGGGCAGTGGAAGCGACAGCTTCTCGAGTCGGTTTGGCGGTGGCAGCGGAGGTGGCTTCGGCGGCGGCGATTTCGGCGACGGCGGCGGGGGCGGCTTCGGTGGTGGCGATTTCGGCAACCGGTTCGGCAGCTCGAGCTATGCGGATCGGTTCGGGAGTGGCGGCGGCTTTGGTGGCGGCCGCTTTGGCGGGGGCGGTGGTTTCGGCGGTGGCCGGTTCGGCGGGTTCAGGCGCTGATTCGAATTTTTCGGGGAGCCGGTGATGTCGACCAGTGCACAATCCCCTGGACGGCTAGGTCAGACCGTGGCGCGCGCGAAGGAGTGGAAGCACGTCGTCCTGCTCGCGGTCATCATCCTGGCATTCCTCGCACAGCCGTTCGCATCGGATCGGACCCGGATGGAGGCGGTCCCGCATGACGCCCTGCTCACGGTCGCGCTGTTGCTCGCCTTCGCGGTCGTGTTCGAATCGCGGATGGACCGAACCATCGCGCTTGCGGCGGGTGGCACCACCATCGCGTGCAAATGGATACGCTACTTTCTGCCGGGAGAGGGGGGTGCGGCGCTCGCGGTCTTACACGATAGCGCGCTGACGCTCTTCTTCAGCTTTGCGGTGGTCGCGATTCTGCGCAACATCATCCGACGACGCTCGATTCGCGCCGACGACGTCGTCGGATCCGTGTGCGGCTATCTTCTCGCGGGAGGCGCATGGGCCGCGCTGTATTCCGTCGTCGATCGGCTCGTTGCGGGATCGTTCCAGGTGAGCCCATCGCTTGCCATGCAGCTCGAGGGCTGGCATTCACGCCATGCGTTGCTCGACTACTTCAGCCTGGTGACCCTGACGACGATCGGATACGGGGACGTGACCCCGGTCCGGGCCCCCGCCGTCTCGCTGGCCTGGATGGAGGCAGTTTTCGGCCAGTTCTACATTGCAGTGGTCGTGGCCCAGCTGGTCGCGGTTCACCTCACCCAGACGTTTCGTCGCGGCGACCCCGATTCGCATTGAGGTTTCGAGGCGATTCCGTCCGCGGGTGGCAGACCTTCCGGTCGTCACACGAAAGGCGTTCTGAAGCGTTATTTGTAAGTTGTAAGGTTTCCTGGTCCGGTTGGCCCGGCGCTTGCTTTTTCCGCCTCGTGGAGCGTGAATAGCGTGTACGGCATGGCCGGAGAGGCCGACCAGCCTCCCCGCGCTTTTGAAATGGCGCATTGCGAGCGACCGGCACCAAGGTGTAACCGATGACGTTGTCGAATGATTGCAGCTGGGCATGGCCCAGGATGGCGCGGGCGGTGCGCCACGCCATCGTGGCCGCCGCATTGCTGGGCGCCGCGACGGGATTTGTCCGGGCGGACGCACGATCGGACGCGCTCGTGCAGGCGCGCCATGATCTGGCGATCAGCGAGCAGGTACTGGCAAGGTTGACGGAACGCGTGGTGGCGGCACAGGCGAATTCCACGACCGGTGCAGACGAGCGCGCGCAGCTCGACGAATACCTCGCGCGCGTGCGCGCGCTGGTGGCGACGAACCGCGCACGGGTCCGATCCCTCGAAGAGCAGGCTGCGCGAAAGTCTGCGGGTGCCCCCGGCGCGCCGGAATCCGCGCAGCCTGTCGCGGTCGTGACCGAAGCGGAGCGGGTGGCGATGCTCGATGAAAAGCTGCGCAATTCCCTGGAAGCGTTCGACAAGCTGCTTCTCGACGAGGCGCGCAAAGCGCGCGCGCACGAGGCGGAAGCAGCCGCTGCGGAAGGCGGCAACGGTGGAGGAGGCGCAAAGGGCGGAAATGGTAGTGCAGGCAATGGAACCGGAAAGCGTTCCGCGGGGTCGCAGAATGAGCGGTCGGGGGAAAGGCAGGCCGGCGGCCCGACGACAGGAGCCGGGGATGCGTCGCGCGGCGGTACGCGCGGCGTCGTGCAGGAGGGTTCGCCGGGCGGCCCCGTCGGGGGCAGCGATCCCACCGCGTCCGACCGGGAATCGGCGTCGGCACCGCCTCCCCCCGACGTCGGTAGCGGCAACGACGACGATATCGTCGCGCGTCAAATCCGCAAGGCGGCCGAAGCAGAACCCGATCCGGAGCTGCGGAAGAAGCTGTGGGACGAATACCGCAAGTACAAGCAGGGCGTGACGACCGGAGCGAGCGGATGATCGGCGCGTGGCGTTCGATCCTCTGGAGCGCCGCTGCGCTGGTCGTGGTGGCTGCACAGGGCTGCGCAACCGGGCCCGCGAAGCAGGAAGTCACATCCACGACCGTGATATCGGCGCGGTCCGCAGTGCCCGAGGACCGGCTGCTGGACGTCGGCGTCCACGTCCTTCAGACGCCCAACGCGCAATCCGCAGCCAAGGGAGGCGCGGCCGGTACGTCTGCGGAAGAAAGTGATTCGAAGGATGGGGGGGCTTCCAATCCCGAAATCCAGGCGGCCGAGGCGCGCTACATTCCCTTCCATCTCAAGCAGACGCTGCAGCGAACCGGATACTGGGGCGCCGTGCGAGTCGTTCCGGACCGATCCGAAGACGTGGACGTGAGCGTGAAGGGCAGGCTGCTCGAATCCAACGGCGAGACTTTGCGGTTGCAGTTCCAGGTTACCGATGTCACCGGCCGCGTGTGGTTCGATAACGAGTATTCGGCGGTGGCAACGAAGAAGAGCTACGCGTCGCTCAAGGAAAAGGATTACGACCCGTACCAGGACCTGTACAACCGGGTCGCCAACGACATGCTCGCGTATCTGCAGAAGCTCGGTACGCCGGAGATCGCGGAAATCCGGCGCGTCTCGATGCTCAAGTTCGCAAACAGCATCGCGCCTTACGCATTCGCGGGCTATCTCGTGCAGGACAGTTCCGGGATCACCCACGTGAGCCGGCTTCCGGCCGCGAACGATCCGATGTACCAGCGGGTGCAACGGATACGCGCGCGCGAGTACATGTTCATCGACACGGTAAATCAGTACTACGGCAACCTCTACGACGACATGCGTGGGCCCTACGGACAGTGGCGAAGATCCTATCTCGAGGAGCTCGATCAGCAGCGCGCGCTGGAGCGAAAGGCGTGGGAGCGGCGCATCCTCGGGGTCGCGGCGATCGTCGGCGCAGTCCTGCTCGGGACCCATTACGGCGGCACGGGGGCGGCAGATGTCGCGTCGGCCGTGATGGTCATCGGCGGCGTCGAGGCCATCCGCTCGGGAAGCCAGTATGCGGACGACGCGAAGATCCACGCGGATACCATCAAGGAGCTCGGCGCATCGTTCAAGGGCGACGTCGCGCCGATCGTCGACGAGGTCGAGGGTCGCACGGTGAAGCTCTCGGGCTCGGTCGACACCCAGTACGCGGAGTGGCGCAGGACGCTGCGCGAAATGTTCGTCGCCGAGACCGGCCAATCGCCGGAGCCCGCCGCGGCAGCGAAAGAAGCGTCGGGGACGAGCGCTAGCGGCCGGTAGCGCTGCGCGTCCGGCAGCAACGTGAGCGCGAACCGCGAGAGACTCCCCGATCGCAGCAACGCACCGGCGGCGCCGATCGGCGTGCGCACGCGCGCAGTGATCGCCGGGCACTGGGCCCTGCTGGGCGTTTTCTTCGCGGTGGCCGTGGCGGTGGTGGTATTCGTGCTCTTGCCTGGCTGGCTTTCTCCGGGTCGAGCGCCCGTGTTGCCGCACACGGAACCCGTGCACACGCCGGCTTCCGGGAAGTCGCCTGCTGCGCGGAAAGTGCCGGATTCCCCGCAAGCTGCGACCTCTCCGGCGATGCCGCCTCCGGTGCACGAGCAGGCGCCCGCGCGCCCTCCGGATTTGGCCGACGCCCCACAGCCCGACCACGCCGTGACTCCTGCTGAGGGTCCTGCGAAGGGGCCCACGCGGGAGGCGCCACCGAGCGC
>JBAVOG010000875.1:0-4929 GCA_049691875.1 Burkholderiales bacterium
GATTGAACGATGCCGACCCGCTGATCCGTCGCGCCAGCGTGACCGCGCTCGCGCCCCTGCCGGTGGAGCAGCGGATCGCGCTCGTTGCGCCACTGCTCGACGATCCGGTGCGCACCGTCCGCATCGAAGCGGCGGCCACGCTGGCGGGTGCGCCGGATACCGCGCTCAATCCCGCACAGCGCGCGAGCTTCGATCGCGCAGCGGCCGAATTCGAGACCGTGCAGCGCTACAACGCGGACCGGCCGGAAGCGCGGACGGCACTCGGCGGATTCGAGGCGCAACGTGGCCGCGCCGAAGCGGCCGAAGCGGAACTGCGCGCCGCCATCGCCATGGATCCGGACTATGTGCCCGCATACGTGAACCTCGCCGACCTGCGCCGGTCGCAGGCGCGCGACGCCGACGCGGAAGCGATTCTTCGTGAAGGCCTCGATCACGCGCCGAAGAGCGCCGCGCTCCAGCACGCGCACGGGCTCGCGCTCGTTCGGTTGAAGCGCACGCCGGAGGCGCTCGATGCGCTTGCGCGCGCGGCGCAGCTCGCTCCCGACGACGCACGTTATGCGTACGTGTATGCGGTGGCGCTGAACTCGACCGGGAACACGCGTGCGGCACTCGCGGAGATCGACCGCGCACTGGCGCGACATCCGGCCGATCGCAACCTGCTCAGCGCCGGGGCGGCGTTCGCCCGTGATGCCGGAGACAGCACGAGGATGGCCACGTACACTAAGCGCCTCGCAGCGCTCGGGGCGGCACCCGGCGCGAGCCGCTGAAGAATCAGTCGGGGCAGGCGAATGACCGGCAACATGCCAGGCGTGGTCATCATGGGCGGGTCGCTTGGCGGACTCACCGCCGCGCTCTTCCTGCGCGATCTGGGGTGCCGCGTGAAAGTCCTCGAGCGGTCCCGGACACCGCTCGCGGGACGCGGCGCCGGCATCGTCCTCAATCCCGCCACGGTGCGCTACTTCACTTTGCGCGGCACGCGCGACGTGCGATCGGTGAGCGTGGCGACGAATTCGGTGCGCTACCTGGGCGCGGATGGCCGCATCGCGGCCGAACAGCAGAAGACCTATCGCTTCAGCTCCTACAACGCGATGTACCACGCGCTGCTGGAGGCATTCGGTCCGGACGAATACCACCTGGGGCGGAACGTGACCGGTTTCGAGCAGGACGCGCAGGGCGTGACGGTCCACGTGGACGGAGCGCCCGCGGAACGCTGCGACCTGCTGATCTGCGCCGGCGGTGTTCGCTCGCCGGCGCGCAGCTGGCTGCTCGGCGACGCACCTCTCGAGTACGCCGGCTACGTAGCGTGGCGCGGCATGCTGAGCCAGGGCGAGGTCACGCCGGAAACGTTTGCACTGCTACGCGACGCGATCGTGTACGATATCCTGCCTGCAGGCCACGTTCTCATCTATCCGATTCCCGTCATCGACGAGGGGATGAGCGAGCCCGAGCCCTACATCAACTGGCTCTGGTATCGGAACGTGCCCGCCGGCCCCGCCTTCGACGCGCTGATGACGGATGAAGACGGAAAGATGCGCGACGTGTCCCTGGGGCCCGGCGAGGTGCGCGGCGAGAACGTCGCGGCGCTTCGCCGCGACGCCGAGGAGTCGCTTCCTCCACCGCTCGCGGAGTTGATCCGCGCGACGAAGGAGCCCTTCATCCAGGCCATGATGGATTGCGAGATACCCCGCATGGCCTTCGGACGCGTGGCGCTGATGGGAGACGGCGCATTCGTCGCCAGGCCGCACGCCGCGGCGGGCACTGCGAAAGCGGCCGAAGATGGTTGGCAACTCAGCCTCGCACTCGAACGCGCGGGTGGTGACGTTCCAGCCGCGCTGAAGCAGTGGGAGACCGGGCAGCTTGCGCTCGGAAGATCGCTGGTGGAGCGCAATCGTCAGGCGGGCCATCTCCTGCAGAACGGCATCTGGCCGGTGGGTGCGCCACTATCTTTTGGGCTTTACGAGACCGGCGACAGCGTGATGCCGTAGCGCTTCGACTCGTCTTGCGCTGCAACCAACGCGCGCCGCCTGCGAGGATGTGGCGCTGCGGCAGACGAATGCGCAGCCGTCCGCGTGTCCACCGACGCCGGCGATTCTTCTTGAATCTCTCCGCCTGCGCGCTACTCTATGTGTCGGGTTCCTCGAATCCGTACTCCATCCCCCCGGAACAAGATCGATCGACGCCTGCTGGCGCGGCGCCAGCGAGGACAGGCGATCGCACCGGGGGCGGGAGTTCCACTCCGAAGGAGATGCACGTGAAACCTGCTCCGTTTGAATACATCCGGCCGGGTTCGCTGCCGGAAGCGCTCGAAGCGCTCGCGCGCCACGCGTCTGCCTGCAAGATACTCGCCGGCGGGCAAAGCCTGGTGCCGATGATGAACCTGCGGCTGGTCAAACCGGCCGTCCTCATCGATATCAACCGGGTGCCGGGCCTCGCAGACATCCGGCTCGACGGCGGGGAGCTCGTCATCGGCGCGCTCGCGCGCCATGCGGCCCTGCTCGCGTCGGACCTCGTCGCAAAGCACTGTCCGCTCATGGCGGAAGCCTATCGACACGTTGCGCACGGCCCGATCCGCAATCGCGGCACACTCGGCGGCAACATCAGTCACGCGGATCCGGCCTCCGAGATGCCCGCAGTGCTCACGGCGTGCGATGCGAAGATCATCGCGCGGAAGGCCAACGGCACCCGGACGCTTCCGGCAACCGAGTTTTTCACCGGTGCGCTCACCACGGTGCTGACCGACGGCGAGATGGTCACCGAGATCCGCGTACCGGTCGCCGCGCCCGGTCAGGGCGCTGCGTGGCACGAGGCGGTCAACCGCCAGGGCGATTTCGCAATGGCGGGCGTCGGCGTGCTCGTGACAGTTGCGGGCGGGAAGTGCACGCAAGCAAGTATCGCCGTGGCGGGTATGGAACGACCCGGTGTGCGGCTTCCCGCAGTGGAGAAGCAGCTCGTCGGCAAGGCGCTCGACGAGTCCGCCATCACGGCTGCCGCCCGCAAGGCGGGCACGGAGGTTCGCCCGGGCAGCTCGTATCACGCCGACGAACCCTACAAGCGCGAGCTGGTCGAGACGCTGACCGTCCGTGCCCTGACCGCGGCGCGCGAGCGCGCAAGCTGAGGAGATCGCCATGGCTCTGATCCCGATCAGTCTGAAAGTGAACGGCACGCAGTACGAGCGCGCGGTGGAGGCGCGCCGGCTGCTGTCGGATTTCCTCCGCGAGGATCTCGACCTCAAGGCCACGCACGTCGGCTGCGAGCACGGCGTCTGCGGCACGTGCACGGTGCTGGTGAACGGCGAGGCCGTGCGTTCCTGTCTCAGCTTCGCCGTGCAGGCGGACGGCGCCGAGCTGCGCACCGCCGACGGGCTCGCGCAGGGCGGCAAGCTCAATGCGCTGCAACAGGGCTTCTGGGAAAAGCACGGCCTGCAATGCGGCTTCTGCACGCCCGGGATGCTGATGGTGGCGACCGAGCTGCTCGAGCGGAATGCCCAGCCCACCAAGGCCGAGATCGAGGAAGCGATCTCCGCGAACCTGTGCCGTTGCACCGGCTACTACACCATCGTCGAGTCCGTGCAGCGGGCCGTCGAGCTGATGAAGGAGGGTGCGAAATGACCGCGACCTTTCCGAAGCACATCCCCGCGGAAGGCTACATCCCGCCGAGCCGGCAGCAGGAGCCGCCGCGCAAGGGCTACAAATACATCGGCCAGAACATGAAGCGGGTCGAGGATCCGCGCCTGCTGACCGGCAACGGACAGTACATCGACGACATCGTGGTGCCCAAGATGGCGCACGCCGCCGTGCTGCGCAGCGACCGGGCACACGCCCGCATCAAGCGGATCGACACTTCGAAGGCCAAAGCGCTGGCCGGCGTCTACCTCGTGCTCACCGGCGCGGAAGCAAAGGAGGCGACCGGGCCGACTGCGCAGTTCGCGAGCCCGCCCGTCGTGCAGTACTGTCTGGCCGTCGATCGCGTGCGCCACGTCGGCGAAGCGGTGGTCGCGGTGGTCGCCGAAAGCCGCTACATCGCCGAGGATGCCTGCGATCTCATCGAGGTCGAGTACGAAGACCTGCCCGTGGTCGTCGACCCGGAGGCTGCGATGACCTCCAGCGGCGACGCCGTGCTGCATCCGGAGCGCGGCCCGAACAACATCGCGCAGCACCGGACGTTCGTGTTCGGGCCCGTGAAGGAAGACTTCGGCAAGGCGGACCTGGTGGTGAAGCGCACGTTGCGCTGGGGCCGCTCGGGCGCGCAGCCGCTCGAAACGGTCGGTTGCATCGCCTCCTACGAGCCGGGCGGTGGTAAGTTCACGATGTACACGAACAGCTCGTTCCTCAACTACGTCGGCTGGCTGGTCGGCGCCTCGCTCGGCGTGTCCGCGTCGAAGCTCAACCTGATCCCGTGCGTGACCGGCGGCAGCTTCGGCTCGAAGCTCTTCACCCACAAAGTGATGACGCTCACCGGTACACTCGCGCGCGCGGCCGGCCGCCCGGTGAAGTACATGGAGGATCGTCTCGACAACATCACCAGCTGCGACAACCACGGCTCGGACCGTCTCTATCGCTGCGAGCTCGCGTGCAAGCGCGACGGAACGATGCTCTCGCTCAAGTTCCAGGTCATCGACGACTACGGCGCCTATTTCCAGTTCGGGGTCGGCACGCACGGCAACTCGCTGTGCCAGATCATCGGGCCGTACCGCATCAACAGCATCCACATGGAGCTGATCGCGGTGCTCACCAACAAGTGCCAGCAGGGCGCCTACCGCGGCTTCGGCTCCGAGGTTACCAACTGGATGCTCGAGCGCATGGCCGACGCCGCGGCCGACGAGCTGAAGATGGATCCGATCGAGCTGCGGCGAAAGAACCTGATCCAGCCCGACCAGTTCCCGTACGTCATTCCGAGCGGCAACGTCTACGACAGCGGCAACTATCCGGC
>JBAVOG010000876.1:0-7431 GCA_049691875.1 Burkholderiales bacterium
TCTCTTTCCGTGCTTACCGCCCGCGCTCAGCCCTTGAAGTTCGCATCGCGCGCATTCATGAAGCCCTGCTCGCCAAGCCGGCTCCAACCGATCAACTTGGTACGCGCCGTCATGAAGTTCTCGTAGACCTTCTTGGTGAACGGGTCCTTGTTGCCGACCTCGGCGATGACCTCCATGGACGCGTCGTAGAAGCCCTTCATCATCTCGGGGGAGAACTGGCGCAGCTGGACGCCGTGCTTCTTGAGCAGCACTTCGAGCGAGTCACCGCTCTTGTAGGTGAATTCGGCGAATTCGACCGTGGACTCGGCCGACACCGCGGCCTGGATGATCGCTTGATGCTCCTTTGAGAGGCCCGCCCACACGTTCTTGTTGACCAGAACTTCGCCGGTGGTGTTCGGCTCGTGGAATCCCGGCCAGTAGTAGAACTTCGCGACCTTGTAGAAGCCGAACGCCATGTCGTTGAACGGTCCGACCCATTCCGTGCCGTCGATCGTGCCTGCCTGCAGGGCAGGGAAGATCTCACCGCCCGGCAGGTTGACCACCGTCGCGCCGAGCTTGCGCAGCACCTCGCCGCCCAGCCCCGGCATGCGGAACTTCAGGCCCTTGAAGTCCTCCAGCGACTTCATTTCCTTGCGGTACCAGCCGCCCATCTGCACGCCTGTGCTCGCGCGCATGAATGGGACCACGTTGAACTGGTCGCACAGCTCCGTGTACAGCTTCAGACCGTCGCCCCACAACATCCACCCGTAGTGCTCGTCGGCGGTCATGCCAAAGGGCACCGCGGCGAAGAAGTTGAACGCCGGCGACTTGCCCTGCCAGTAGTACGACACCGAGTGGCTCATCTCGGCCTTGCCCTGCGAGACCGCGTCGAACGACTGGAACGGCGGCACCAGCTCGCCGCCCGCGTAGACCTTGACCTGCAGCTTGCCGCCAGACATCGTGGTGATGCGCTCGGCGAGACGCTCCGCGCCGGTGCCGAGACCGGGGAAGTTCTTCGGCCAGGTTGTCACCATCTTGAGCTGCTTGATGCCTTGCGAGATCGCCGGCGCGGAAAGCGTCGATGCGGCAACAGCGGCCCCTCCCGCTGCGGCGCCCGTCAAGAATTTGCGTCGTTCCATGGTGGATTCTCCCGGTGGAAAAGTGGATCGGGTAAATCGACAGGAAGTGAATCGAAGCAATGCTATCGCGGAGCAAAATTACCGCCCCCGGGCCCTCCTCCCTGTGCGATGGGGGCAGTATAGGCCAACTCCACGGCTGACGAGCAAGCGCGCACGCGATTCACGCGCGAGCGAACCGTCCGTCATGCGAACGGCATGCACCTATGCAGTGCGCTCCTTGATATCGTCGGCGGTGACCGGTCCGAGGTGCCGGTAGCCGGTCTCGTCGAGATCGCCCGCGCCAATGTACCAGCCGGGCGCGATGAGAACGTCGGTCTTGCTCAGATTGACGAGCCAGTGCTCCTCGCCAGGGCGGATGTAGTGGAAGTGTCCCGCGTGCAGCTCGACGCGATGCTTGCCCACGCCCGCGAGGCCGTGCCCCTTGAGTATGTAGCAAACCTCCTCGCAGTTCTCGTGAATGTGCTTCTGGTGCACGGTGCCCGCGCCGAAGTAGCCCTGCATCCAGGTCGTGGTCGCGCCGTGGATGCGGCTGATCGGCTGATTGAAATAATCCTGCGTCCAGCCTTCGCCGCGCGAAGTCTTGTAGATCGGCACGAGATCGTCGTGAATGACCGGGTGCCTGAGGCTGCGGCTCGGGGTTCGCGGCGCCTTGAGATCGGTCTCGGTGATGTCGCCGGTGTAGACGTAGCCGGTCGCCTCGACGCTCGGCGAGCGGTCGTAGATGCCGTACACCTCGATCGGCTCGGTCTTGCTCAGGTTGACGAGCCAGTGCTCGGTGCCGCGCGGAATGTAGTGATAGTGTCCCGCGTAGAGTTCCACCCGATCTTCCCCCGCGCCGGCCAGCCCGTGTCCGCGCAGCACGTAGTACATCTCGTCGCAGTTGTCGTGGCGGTGCTTCTTGTGGATCGCGCCGGGCATGAAGAGGCCGCGGAAGATCGTCGACGAGCAGCCCATGCGCCCGTCCATGATGATGCGGAAGTCCGAGATGCTCCAGCCCTGTTTCGGGTCCATGTTGCGCGGCGCAACGTCGTCCACGTGCACGAACGGGAAATCGGTGGCCATGGCTCTTCCTCGACACGGTTCGGATAGACGGGAAGTGATACGCGCGAATTGTGGCACGAACAATCTGCCGACTCTCGAACCATGATGCAAGACCTATCGAGTACCATTTCGCACCGACCGTTCGGACTTTTCATATTGCGCCGCAAGACGCGCGCCCACCGCATTCGAGAGGAGAGACCGATGCTTCCGCACGAACGACTGCCCTACTCCGCGATCGAAGGTCGCCCGCCGCTCAAGCTGCCCGGTGGCGCACGGCTCGTCGTGTGGCCCGTCATCTCGCTCGAAGAATGGGATCTCTCGCGCCCGATGGCGCGCATGGTGATCTCGCCGCCGCAGGGCCAGCCGATGGTTCCCGATCTGCCGAACTGGACCTGGCACGAGTACGGCAACCGGGTCGGATTCTGGCGCCTGCAGCGCATGTACGAGCGCCTCAGCATCAAGCCCACGGTGACTCTCAACGCGAAGACCTGCGAAGCCTATCCGCAGCTCATCGAGGCATGCATGAAGAGCGGCTGGGAGCTGAACGCGCACAGCTACGAGCAGATCCCGATGCACAAGCTCGAGAATCAACGCGAGACGATCCAGCGCGCGGTCGAGATCATCACCAAGTTCTCGGGCCAGCGCCCGCGCGGTTGGTTCGGTCCCGGCCTCACGCAGACCTTCGACACCATCGACTACCTCGCCGAGGCGGGCATCGAATATATCGGCGACTGGGTGCTCGACGACGAGCCGGTCCGGCTCAAGACCAAGAGCAAGCCGATCGTCGCGCTGCCGTACAACTTCGAGCTGCACGACATCGTGCTGATGGCGCTCCAGCACCACACCTCGGAAGTGTTCCATGCGCGCGTGATGGATCACTTCGAGTGCCTCTACGACGAGAGCGCAGAGCGCGCCAAATTCATGGCGGTCGCCTGTCATCCCTACCTCTCGGGCGTCCCGCATCGCATCCGTCACGTCGAGCGCGCATTCGCCGAGATGGCCGGCCGGCCCGGCGTGGTTTTCTGGAACGGCGCGCAGATTCTCGACTGGTTCAACGGACTCACGTCCCGGTGAGCAAATCCACATGAGCGTGGAGTGATAGGCCGGATGCGCGTCGAGATTTCTTACGCCTCGGTGCGTTCGCTCAGCCGAGCGTGCTGCCGCTTCTGGACCAAGGCCAAAGTCTTCCTGACGTTACCCCTGACGGCGCAATTCTTGCAGGCCACCAGCGTCTGCTGCGAATAGTGGCGACGCACGAAGTTCCAATGGGAGGGTTCGGTGCTTGCATATTCGGCGACCAGGGCGACTTTCGATTGGACACGAAGCTCGCGAGCTTCGACCTGTTTTCGAACACGCCGTTCGCGCTGGCGCTGACTTCAACCAGTCAGCTTTCCAGCTTCCAGGTCACGATCAACACGGTCCTCGCGGTACCGGAACCCGCCACCCTGGCGCTGCTCGGCGTTGCCCTCGCCGGTCTCGGCTTCTCGCGCCGCCGGACGGCGCGCTAGCCGCGAGGCGATCACATCGGCGGCTTGACCCCGTCCTTGCTTACCTGGATGCGTGGAGCGACCATGGTCCCGTCGGGCTTCACCTGTGCGATCAGAAAGACGTACTCGCCCGTCTTGAGGTCGGCTCGGCTCCCCGGCACGGCGCGTACGAGCGGGATGCCCTCCGGCACCATGATCTTCTGCATGCCGTCCTTGTACTTGACGGTGAGCTCGCGCTTGCCCGCGTCCTGCACCATCGCTTCGACGCTGGCATTGGTCATCGTCGTATTGGGCGCGAGGTCCCAGGGAATGTGGCCAGAGGGCACCTGCGGCGGGAGATAGTGCACTTCCATCGCGACGAGCATGCCGTCGGCATTCTTGGTCGCGGTGGTGCCCACGTAGTCGCCCGGCTTGATGTCCTCGAACGTGATCGCCTTCGCCACCGCCACGCCCACGTCGTCGGGCATCGTGAACTTGAGGTCCTTCCCTTCGCGGGACTTCACCATCAGCGTGTTTCCGTCGATGGCGGTGACGGTGCCCCGCACCCGCATGCTGGTCTGGGCGTCGGCCGTGGCGCAAACGATCGCCAGCAAGCCGGCCAGGAACGCGATTCGCTTCCTCATGGTGTGTTCTCCGGTGGTGAGCCGCGCGAAACGATCCCGCGGACCTGGAGCAAACAGCGGGCGAGGCGGCGACATTCCCTGCCGGTCGATCAATATCCCCAGCCTTGATACGTCGCGAGGTCGTAGAAGCTCAATCCGCTCTGCGGACGCTTCTCCGGACCGAACTGGCCGATCGCGTCGCGCAGGGCTTCCACCCGGAACGGAATGTGGATGACGCGGGCCGTCCCTTCCCGGATGCGCTTCGCGAGCGCCGCCGGCCACAGCGGCGCGAGCTCGGTCGGATCCAGGATGACCTCGTGCCCGAGGTACGCGGCGATGATGGGAATTTCGCAGTCGTCCACCGCGTAGCGGATCTCGAGCGGAATCCACTCGTTGTCCTCGCGAGTCGTCTCCCCGACGATCGGGACCATGTGCTTCGCCCCATCGAGCCGCATGCGCAGGTGCCGCTCGGTGAACTCGCGCAGCCGCACGGCCCGGCGTGCCTCGCCCTTTTCGCGGCTATCGGTGAGCGTCAAGCCGCCGTCCGCGCCCACGCCCCACGACTTCAGCAGGTCCAGGATATGGACGTCGGTGATGTCCGGCTCCTTCGCCGGATTCGCGTGAAACGCGACGTAGGTCGAGTTTCGGTCTGCCATGCCGCACAGTTGTCTTGTTGTTGGCGCGTGCCGCACTCGGTGCGAAGCGGCGCCGCGGGGATCGAACCGAAACCGCCTCCCGCAACGCATTCGGCCCGATCTGCCACTATATTACAGGGGCATCGAGAGGTTCCGGCGCAGCGGGGCGCACACGCGGGATATTTAGCATGCAACGCGTAACGATGGGCGTCAGACGGGTCGCAGGAGCGCTGGGCGCGGAAGTGCTGGGCGTCGACCTGGCGCGTGCGCTCGACGACGACCAGGCGGCGGCGCTGCGCAACGCCTGGCACGAGCACCTGGTGCTTTTCTTTCGCGGCCAGGACCTGACTCCGGCGCAATTCATGGCTTTCGCGCGGCGCATCGGCAGGCCGGTGGAGTATCCCTTCGTGAAGGGGATCGAGGACTACCCGGAAATCATCGAGGTGAAGAAGCTCGCGCACGAGACGGTCAACTTCGGCGGCATCTGGCACTCGGACACGACATACCTGGCGGAGCCACCGATGGCCTCGATGCTCCTGGCGCGCGAGACGCCGCCGTTCGGCGGCGACACGCTGTTCGCGAACATGTACCTCGCCTACGAGACGCTATCCGAGGGCATGCGACGCGTGCTCGGTGGCTTGCGCGCCGTGAGCTCCTCGGCCAAGGCGGACGTGTCGCGCACCCGCGAGGACCGTATCAGGTCCGACGGTCGCGCCGACGGCCCGGAAGAGTACGTCGCCGAGCACCCGGTGGTGCGCACGCACCCGGAGACCGGCCGCAAGGCGCTCTATGTGAACATCGCGCACACCGTGCGGTTCGTCGACATGACCGAGGCGGAGAGTGCGCCGCTGCTCGCCTATCTCTTCGCGCATCAGGTGCGGCCCGAGCACACCTGCCGGTTCGTCTGGCAGCCCGGGTCCATCGCGCTCTGGGACAACCGGTGTACCCAGCACAACCCGGTCAACGACTATCACGGGCACCGCCGCGTCATGCACCGGATCACGCTCGCGGGCGACCGGCCGCGTTAGTCCCGGTCGTTCACAGTAGCGCTAGAATATGGCGCCCGCACTTGCGGGCTTTCCCGATCGGACTCCCCAATGGCAATCTCCATGTACCAGGCGAGCGCGCCGCGCTTCGCCAATACGCTCAAGAATCTCTCCGCCATCCTCGACAAGACGCAGGCTCACTGCGAGGCGCGCAAGATCGATCCTCTCGTACTCACCACGTCCCGACTGTATCCGGACATGTTTCCGTTCACGCGCCAGATCCAGATTGCGTGCGACGCCGCCAAGGGCGCCTGCGCGCGGCTCGCCGGCGTCGAGAATCCGGGCTTCCAGGACACCGAGCAGACGTTCGCGGACCTGAAAGCGCGGATCGCGAAGACTGCCGATTTCATCGGCTCGATCAAGCCCGCTCAGATCGACGGCTCCGACGACAAGGACGTCACGCTCAAGGTCGGCGGAAAAGACGTGACGTTCAAGGGCCTGCAGTATCTGTGCGGCCATGCGTTGCCGACGTTCTACTTCCACGTCGTGACCGCCTACGACATCCTGCGCCACAACGGTGTGGAGATCGGCAAGCGGGACTACATCGGCACACCGTAAACGCGTACGCCCATCGGTGGCTGCTTCCGGACGCATATCGCGAGCGCTCGTGCTCATCGCGCTCGCCGCGCTCACGGCGGCTGCCTGGGTGTGGCTGCTCCCGATGCACATGGCACCGATGGGTTCGTTTCCCGACGGACCACCGGCCGATCCGATGCCGTGGAGCGGCGGAAGGGCCATGTTCCTCTTCGTCATGTGGAGCGTGATGATGGCGGGCATGATGATCCCGAGCGCCGTGCCGATGGTGCTCGTGCACGATCGCGTCGCCCGGGCGAACGCGGACACGCATGCCCTGCTCGCCACGATAGCGTTCGTCGTGGCCTACGTCGTGGTGTGGGTCGGATTCAGCGCCGCGGCGACCGGTGCGCAGTGGCTCCTCGAACGCGTGCGTCTCATGTCCGACATGATGGCCAGCGCCAACGCTCTGCTGTCCGGCGCGCTGCTGATCGCCGCCGGACTCTTCCAGTGGAGCCCGCTCAAGCACGTCTGCCTGAGCAAATGCCGGTCGCCAATGAGCTTCATTCTCAACGAATGGCGCCCGGGAGTAGTCGGCGCATTCGTCACCGGCATCCGGCACGGCCTGTATTGCCTCGGGTGCTGCTGGGCGCTGATGGCACTGCTCTTCGTCTTCGGCACCATGAACCTCGTGGCCGCGGCAGCGCTCGCGATACTCGTGCTAGCCGAGAAGGCGCTGCCCTGGGGTGCGATAATCGCGCGCGCCGCCGGCGTCGTGCTCGGCGCGTGGGGCGCGTGGATCGTGGTTCGCGCGGTGGGGTGAGGCGGGGAAGTTCACCACCCCGTCCGCTGCGCGGCCACCCCTTCTGCAAAGGCTCTGGAACACCACCCCGGCTGCTGCGCAGCCACCCCTCCTCGGCGAGGAGCGGACAGGGAATCATCCTCTCCTTTTCAGGTCCTTCAGACTTTTCTGGGGGTAAGTCCTGTGA
>JBAVOG010000877.1:0-1698 GCA_049691875.1 Burkholderiales bacterium
GACGCGGTGATCGCGATCAATCTTTCGGCCGCCTTCCACGCCATCCGCGCCGCGCTGCCGCACATGAAGGCGCGCAACTGGGGGCGCATCGTCAACATCGCCTCGACCCACGGCCTGGTGGCGTCGGCGCAGAAGGCAGCCTATGTCGCAGCGAAGCACGGCATCCTCGGCCTGACGAAAGTCGTTGCGCTCGAGACGGCCACCACCGGCATCACCTGCAACGCGATCTGTCCGGGCTGGGTGCTGACGCCGCTGGTGCAGAAGCAGATCGACGACCGCGCTACCCGAGAACACCTCACGCCCAATGCGGCAAAGCTGAAGCTGCTCGGCGAAAAGCAGCCCTCGCTCGAGTTCGCGACGCCCGAGCAGATCGCCGGGACGGCGCTCTTCCTGTGCTCGCCAGCCGCGGCGCAGATCCGCGGCATCGCGCTGCCGGTCGACGGCGGGTGGACCGCCCAATGAAGACGATCCTACTGGAGGACGCCGTTGCGCTGATCCCCGACGGCGCAACCGTGATGGTCGGCGGGTTCATGGGCGTGGGCACGCCCAAGCGCCTGGTGGACGAACTGGTGCGCCAGGGCAAGCGCAACCTGACGGTAATCGCGAACGACAACGCGCTGCCCGGGATCGGGATCGGCAAGCTGATCAGCGCCGGCCTGGTGCGCAAGACGATCGCGAGCCACATCGGCCTCAACCCCGAGACGCAGAAGAAGATGCTCGCGGGCGAGCTCGCGGTGGACCTCGTGCCGCAGGGCACGCTCATCGAGCGCATTCGCGCCGGCGGCTTCGGTCTCGGCGGCGTTCTCACGCCGACCGGCGTGGGCACTGTCGTGGAGAAAGGCAAGCAGCGCATCGAGGTCGGGGGCAAGCCCTTCCTGCTCGAAACGGCGCTCCGCGCCGATTTCGCGCTGGTGCAGGCGTTTCTCGCCGACTACATCGGCAACCTCTACTACGCCCTGACCGCGCGCAACTTCAACCCGGTGATCGCGATGGCGGCCGACACAGTGATCGTGGAAGCCGACAGCATCGTGCCCGTCGGCGTGATCGCCCCCGATCACGTGGTGACGCCCGCGCCGGTCGTCGACTACATCATCTCGCACGCCTGACCCATGGACGCTCACACCATTATCGCCAAGCGGATCGCGCAGGAGCTGCGCGACGGCATGCTCGTCAACCTCGGCATCGGCATCCCGACGCTGGTCTCCAACTTCGTGCCGCCCGGCGTGCGCGTGTACTTCCAGTCGGAGAACGGCCTGATCGGCACCGGCGCGCCGCCTGCGGAAGGCATGCACCACCCGCTCCTCACGGATGCGGGCGGAAAGCCGGTGAGCGCGCTGCCCGGCGCCAGCACCTTCGACAGCGCGATGTCGTTCGGGCTGATCCGCGGCGGGCACCTCGACATGACCGTGCTCGGCGCGCTGCAGGTCGATGCCGCCGGGCACCTCGCCAACTGGATGATCCCCGGGAAGATGGTGCCGGGCATGGGCGGTGCGATGGACCTCGTGTCCGGCGCGAAGCGCGTGATCGTCGCCATGCAGCACACGGCCAAGGGCCAGCCCAAGATCGTCAAACAATGCTCGCTGCCGCTCACTTCGGTGCGGTCGGTGGATCTTGTCGTCACCGAACTCGCGGTGATCGGCTTTCCCGGCGGGCGCGCGACGCTGCTCGAAACCGCGCCGGGGATGACGGTGGAGCAGG
>JBAVOG010000878.1:0-3172 GCA_049691875.1 Burkholderiales bacterium
ACTTCGAACCGGTCCACGACCGCGGAGCAAGCTCCGGCGGCCCCGCCCGCCTCGACCACGACCACGGCAGCACCCGCGCAGACGAGTGCCCCGACACCTCGACGCGCGCCAGTGGTGGTCTCTGCGCCGTCGACCGCGCCTTCGTCACCGCCGGGAACCGTCACCGTTACGGCCCTCGGACTCGCCGACCCGACCGACGCGCGCTACAAGGACGATCAGGGCGCGCTGCAATCTGCGGTGCGCGCCGATTCGCGCAGTCAGATCGTGGAGAAGGCGCTCGGACTCTACGTCCAGCAGGCGTCGCTCTCCAAGCACTACGACAAGCTGCGAACGACGCTGCTCGCGCGCAGCGGCGACTACATCGCCTCGGTCGTGCAGGAGTCCGCCCCGCAGGTGGGCAAGGACGGCCTCATGTACATCACCACCCAGGCGGTGGTGAAGTCGAAGGAGCTGCAGAAATCGCTCAACCAGATGTCGCGCGACGAGCGGATCGACTTCATCCGCAATAGCGGCGATCCGAAGATCTCGGTGCGCGTGGCGACCCGCGACGCCGACCGCCCGGACGGGCCGGCGCAAACCTCCGCGATCGCCGAGAACCTGCTCAAGGAGCGCATCAAGTCCTTCGGATTCCGGACGTGGTCGGACGACGCCGGCGCGGCGCAACCCGACTTCGTCGTCTCCGGCGAGGCGCGCATCAAGAAGCTGTCCATGAAGCTGCAGGCATCGGGAATCACGATCTCCAAGTTCACTCTCACCTCCTGGACGGTGAAGTGCACCGATCGCGAGACCGGCGAGGAGATCTACTTCAACAACACGCTGCCGAAGGGCGTCGGCAGCTGGGCGAGCGAGGAAGAGGCACTGCGTGCGATCGGCGACAAGCTTGCCGACGAGTTCTCGCGCGATTTCTTCCTGCAGCACTTCGGCGTGAGCGGTCAGAAAGTCGTCCTGAAGCTCTCGGGAGTCACCGACGCGAAAACCGCCGATCTGTTCGGGCGCGAGCTAATCGGCCTCGGCACGGTGATCTGGAGCGCTCCGCGACCGGGCGCGACGCCGCGGACATTCGACTTGCAGCTCGCGGGCAGCGGCTCGCCGCAGGACCTGGTCGTGGAGGGAATCCTCAAGCCGATCAACGGCAAGCTCGGTAAGGCCTGTTTCGGCCTCGGCGCAAGCGCCCGCGACGAGGTCACGGTCACTCGGGATCCGGCATGCACCGAAGCGAGCGTCGTGCAGCAACTCGAGAGTGCGCCGCCTGCGGGTCTCTACGAGGCGCCGCCCGCACGGCAACGCTCGGTGGTCAAGAACCCCGAGACGCTGAAGAAGCTGATCATCTGAGGCTGCGCGAAGCAGCCGACGACGCCCTATTCCGACTATTCCGACCTGGGTCGGATATCGCTGGCGAACGTCACGAGCTCGGCATCGGGGGAGGAAGCGGAATGCCCGAAGCTCAGTGTGCCGCGCCCGCGCAGCAGCACCTGGTCACGGCGCACCACCGTTTCCACGTCGCCTTCGAGCGTGACGAACGTGCCGTTGGTGCTCAAGTCCACGTAGTAGAACCGATCCGCACGCCGCTCGATGCGTCCGTGCAGGCGCGACGCCATGCGGTCCGCGATCGAGATCTCGTGGGTCGCGTCGCGGCCGATCTGCACGCTGAGCAGCTTGTCGTCCATCACCAGCGTTCGCACACCGTGCATTAGGCGCAGGACCGACTCGACCTTGGCCGGGCCTCGGTTCGACGCCAGCATCGTCAGGTCGTCGCCGGTTTGCCACAGAACCTCGCAGACTTCCACCTCGGACTGCTTGCCCTTCACCGATAGCGACGCGAGCTTCCGAGTGCTCTCGCGCAGCATCGCCGAAAGCCCTGCGACTGCGTCGCCGGTGGTGATGATCTGGCCGGCCTTGGCGAATCCCGCCATGCGCGCCGCAGTGTTCACGGCGTCGCCGAAAAAGTCGCCGCTGTCCGCGAGCACCTCGCCGACGTGGAAACCGATCCGGATCGCGAGCCGCACGTCGCCGAACGGGGGCAGCGCGGTGATCCGGTTCTGCATATCGCTTGCCGCCTGCAATGCCGCGTCACCGTCGGGAAAGACCGCCATGACCTCGTCGCCGATGGTCTTCACCAAGGTGCCGCGGTACGCGGCGACCGAGCGCTTCATGACACCAATAGCCGTCTCCACCGCGGCGAGTGCCGCCCGGTCGCCGAGCTTCTCGTACAGGGTGGTGCTGCCGCTCACGTCCGCGAAGAGGACGGCCAGGTTGCGTGCGCTTGACGTCATTCCTTGCGCGTATTCTCGTTGATGGGCCATAGGATAGCGCCAGATCGGCTTTCGCACCCAATCTTCCTGCCAGGCGGCAGTGACCTATGCCCGCGTGTGGCCAAAGCCGGATCCAGGGCTACGCGCTCACGATCTGGGCGTCTCCCGCGGCCTCATCCGCGGGCGTCCGCGGCTCGACACCGGCAGCGGGGAGCAGCGGCTTTAGCCGCTGTTGCGCAGCCCGGCCGAGAGCCCGTTGATGGTCAGATGGATCGCGCGCTTGGTCGACTCGTCGTCCTTGCCCGAGCGGAACCTCCGCAGCAACTCGACCTGGAGGTGGTTCAGGGGATCCAGGTAGGGTAGCCGGTCGCGCAGGCTGCGGGCAAGCGTCGGGTTCCCCTCGAGAAGCGCGCCTTGGCCGGTGATCTCGAGCAGGCAGCGGATCGTGAGCGCGTGCTCCGCGGCGATTCGTGCGAAGACCGAATCGCGCAGCGCGACATCATCCACAAGGTCCGCGTAGCGCGACGCGATGCCCAAGTCCGTCTTCGACAGCACCATGTCGAGGTTGGAGAGCAGCGTGCCGAAGAACGGCCAGCGCCGATTCATGTCCTGCAGCAGCGCGAGACCGCTCGGATGCGCGGCGAGCCACTCGGTGACGGCGGCGCCAAAGCCGTACCAGCCGGGAAGCAGCAGCCGCGCTTGCGTCCAGCTGAATACCCACGGAATTGCGCGCAAATCCTCGATGCGGTTCGACGTCTTGCGCGACGCCGGCCGGCTGCCGATGTTGAGGTCGGAGAGCTCGCGGATCGGTGTGGCCGCACGGAAAAAGACTTCGAACCCCGGTGTCTCGTACACGAGCGACCGGTACGCGCGGTAGGCGTTGCCCGAGATCGTCTCCAGAGCCGCGTGATACGCCGGGT
>JBAVOG010000879.1:0-1674 GCA_049691875.1 Burkholderiales bacterium
GCGGTGATCGGCAACGAGAACGTCTTCGCGGTGCTGATGGACGCGGTGCGTGTGTGCTCGCTCGGGCAGATCACCCACGCACTCTTCGAAGTCGGGGGGCAGTATCGGAGGAGTATGTAGCGAGGGCGGGACGTCGCCGCCGTAGTTGGGGGGCCTCCGGCCGCGGGCTGGCCGTGCGATAGACTGTATGCCGATACAGTCTATGGCGAGCGTGTTCGATGTCCCGTTACACGCCGGGGAGGATGCTCGAGCCGCGCGTCGGCACGCTGCGTTACGAGCGCCACCGGCCCGAGCAGACCCTCCTTTACCGCATCGTCGCGCAACACTTCCCGGCGTTCCTCGAGCACATGGCCGGGCGGGGCCGGCCCTTGCCGGACTACGTGCGGCAGGAGTTCGAGGACTACCTGAAGTGCGGCCGCCTGGAGCACGGTTTCCTTCGGGTGCGCTGCGAGTCCGGCCATGCCGAGCACCTGGTGGCCTTCAGCTGCAAGCGGCGTGGCTTCTGCCCCAGCTGTGGTGCGCGGCGCATGGCCGAAATGGCCGCGCTGCTGATTGACGAGGTGTTCCCCGAAGGTCCAATGCGCCAACGCCAATGGGTGTTGAGCGTGCCCTATGCGCTGCGCTTCCTGTTCGCCAGCCGTCCGGCGATCATGGGTCAGGTCCTTGGCATCGTCTACCGCGTCATCGCCACGCACCTCACCAGGAAGGCCGGGTTTAGCGCCAGGATGGCCCGCACCGGCGCGGTCACCCTGATCCAGCGCTTCGGCAGTGCGCTCAATCTCAACCTGCACTTTCATATGCTGTTTCTCGACGGCGTGTATTTCGATTGCGCCGATCGTGGGGTCGCGTTTCGCTGGGGCAGGGCACCCACCGGCACCGAGCTCGCCGAGCTGACCCGGTGTATCGCCCAGCGCATCGGGCGCTTTCTGGAACGGCAAGGACTGCTCGAGCAGGATGCCGAGAACGCCTATCTGGCCGGCGAGGCGGTCGACGAAGACCCCATGGCGCCGCTGCTGGGGCACTCGATCACCTACCGCATCGCCTTCGGCCCGCAGGCCGGGCGCAAGGTGCTCGCCGTGCAGACCCTGCCGGCCGGTGATCCGGAGGATGCGCTCGCGGACGCGGCAGGCAAGGTAGGCGGCTTCAGTCTGCACGCTGGCGTGGCGGTGCGTGCCGATGAACGCGGCAAGCTCGCGCGGCTGTGCCGCTACATCAGTCGCCCGGCGGTGTCGGAGAAACGCCTGTCGCTCACGCCAGGCGGCCACGTGTGCTACCAGTTGAAGAGGCCCTACCGCGACGGCACCACGCACGTGGGTCTTCGCGCCGCTGGATTTTCTCGCCCGGCTGGCCGCGTTGGTGCCCAAGCCGCGAGTGAATCTCACCCGCTACCATGGCGTGCTCGCGCCCAACAGCCCACACCGGGCGTTGGTGACCAAGGCCGGGCGGGGCAAGGGCGCAAGCGGCCAGGCAGCGGTCCAGCCTGAGCACAGAACGCCGGCCGAGCGCCGGGCCTCGATGCGCTGGGCGCAGCGCTTGAAGCGAGTGTTCAGGATCGACATCGAGACCTGCGCGGCCTGCGGCGGGGCGATGCGCATCATCGCCTGCATCGAGGACCCGGTGGTGATCGAGACGATCCTCGCTCACCTGGATGCGAAAGCTGCCGCGGCGCAGGCG
>JBAVOG010000880.1:0-3350 GCA_049691875.1 Burkholderiales bacterium
CGTCCTGTCCCGGGAATACGGAAGCAAGTGGGAGCGGCGGTTCGCGGCGTTCGATCCGGAGCCGATCGCAGCCGCCTCCATCGGCCAGGTCCATCGCGCGCGTGCCGCCGACGGTCGCGAGCTCGCGATCAAGATCCAGTATCCCGGCGTCGCACGATCGATCGCGAGCGACGTGGACAACGTCGCCGCGCTGCTGCGGCTCGCGAATCTGCTGCCCGTCGATCTCGACGTTTCCGGACTCGCCGCCGAGGCGAAGCGCCAGTTGCGTCAGGAGGCCGACTACCTGCAGGAGGCAAGGTTTCTGGAGCGCTATCGCGCACTGGTCGCCGATGAGCCGGGGCTCAGGGTGCCGCGTGTCCACGCGGATCTCACGACCCGCCATGCACTCGCGATGGACTATCTGGAGGGTACGCCGCTCGAAAACCTCGCCGTGACGGGCACTGCGCAAGCGCAGCGCGACCGGGTCGGGACCCTGCTCGAGCATCTGCTCTTTCGCGAACTGTTCGAATTCGGGTTCATGCAGACCGATCCAAACTTCGGGAACTACCTGTACGACGCGACTCATCGCTTCGTGGTGCTGCTCGACTTCGGGTCGACGCGGGAGTTCAGCCGCGACTTCGTCGCGCACTACCGCGAGACCTGCCGGGGCATCCTGGCCGGAGACCGCGCTCGCATCCGGCGCGGAGCGCTCGCAATCGGATACCTCGCGCCAGGCGACTCCGCGCAGCGCGTGCGCGCGGTAACCGACATGATGATGCTCGTGTGCGAGCCGCTGCGGCATCACGGGCGTTACGATTTTGCCGCCTCGGACCTCCCGGCGCGGGTGCGCGACATGGGATTCGACCTTCTGTTCCGCCGCGGGCTGCTGCGCGCGCCGCCCCCGGAGACACTCTTCCTGCACCGCAAGCTGGTCGGATCGTTTCAGCTTTGCGCAAGAATCGGTGCGCGCGTAGACGTCGGGGCGCTGGTACGACCGTTCCTGAGAGTCTGAGGGGTGAAGCGGCGCTTCTGAATCCACTCCACACGGTCGCCTGCGGCGCCACCCCTCCTCAACGAGGAGGGGAAAAAGAAAATCCCCTCCTTTCCAAGGAGGGGTGGCTGCGCAGCAGCCGGGGTGGTTCAGCGCGGATCAGTTGACCCGCTCGAGGCGCACGAGGACTCCGTCGGATTCGTCGGTTAGGAGGTAGAGATAGCCGTCGGGCCCTTGCCGCACGTCGCGGATGCGGCCGAGCACGCCCTTCAGCATGCGCTCCTCCTTGACGATCTTCTCGCCATCGAGCTGCAACCGGACCAGCATCTGGTCGCGGAGCGCCCCGACGAACAGGTCACCGCGCCAGCGCGGAAACTTGTCGCCATCGTAGAACACCATGCCGGACGGAGCAATCGAGGGCACCCAGTAGTGGAGCGGGTGGGCCATTCCGGCCTTGTGCGTACCCTCGCCGATCTTCGTGCCGATGCCGTAGTTGACCCCGTAAGTGATCACCGGCCACCCGTAGTTCACACCCGCACGAATCACGTTCACTTCGTCGCCGCCCTGCGGGCCATGCTCGTGCGCCCAGAGCTCACCGGACTTCGGGTTGAGCGCGGCGCCCTGCATGTTCCGGTTGCCCAGTGTGTACTTCTCGGGCTTTGCGGCGGAGTTGCCAACGAACGGATTGTCGGCAGGCACACGTCCGTCGTCATGGAGCCGGATCACCGATCCCGCGTGATCGTCGAGCTTTTGCGCACGCGCCATCTCGCCGCGGTCGCCAAGTGTGAGATAGACGAATCCGGCGCGGTCGAAGACGATCCGCCCGCCGAAATGCCGACCCGTTTGACCCTTCGGCTGCTGGCGAAAGAGCACTTCGACGCCTTCGAGCCGGTTGCCGACGAGCTTGCCGCGCGCAAGCTCCGTGCCGAATCCGTCCGCGCCCTTGCCCGCGTACGAGAAGTAAACGAACGCGTTCTCCGCGAAGCGCGGATGCAGCGCCACGTCGAACAACCCGCCCTGCCCGTGCGGCTCGATCGGCGGAAGCCCTGCGATGGGCGTCGGAGCGATCTGCCCGTTGGCGCCGACGATGCGCAGCCGCCCAGGCCGCTCGGTCACCAGCATCCGACCGTCCGGCAGCCAGGCGACGCTCCAAGGATGCTCCAGCCCGCGCGCCACGGTAACCACTCGCACCGCGTACTCGTCGGTGGCAATACGCTCCGTCGGCGCCTGGGAGAACGCAAGTCCAACCGCGAACATCGGGACCATTCCCACCAGCAACGCGAAGACAAACGAAAGCGGATTTTGCGCGGGTATCGACATATCCATGCTCGGGGCGACCCAAAGCTTCGTCCGTCCCACTCCCGCCGAAGTTCCGGTACCACCCCGAAAAAGCTATGTCCAACGGGAAGGAGGGTAACGGGAGGAAACCAGTCGGTTTCCTCCTGTTCGTATCCTTCTGCCTTTCTCATTGAGGAAACCTTTCGGTTTCCTCAATGAGAAAGGCGGCCTCGCGGCCGCCCTTCTGCGTGATGGTTCTGCCAGTCCAGTTATTTCGGAGCCGGGCAGCCCTTCATCTTCGGATCTTTCTTGCACTGCTCGGCGGTGGGTGCCTTGTCGGCAGCGACGACAGCAAACGACGCGGCGGCAAAGGTGGCGGCGAGCAGAACTGCGATGAGCTTTTTCACTCTTTCACTCCCCTACGATGGTTGATGAAACAACGACGTTGCGCCAATCGGCGCTCCTACTAATGCGGAAATGTGGCGCGGAGTCTACCGCTACGGCAGACCGCGTGCACGACTTTTCGCATGAGCCTCAACGCGTCCGAACCATACCGGGTTGACGCGACCTTGCGCAGCCGGTCGGCGCGTGATTTCGTCGCGGCTTTGACGTGTTGTAGTGTCGTCGGCACACGACATCGCGCGGGGGTGGGATAATCGACCGGTCATTCACATCCAACCCGGCCCGCGAGGGCCGCCTTGCCATGGCCACCACTGGACGACCTTCCACCGAGCTCAAGATGGATCCTGCCGCACTGCATCGCGAGGATCTGTATACCGACCGCAAGATGGGCACCATCCGCGTCCTGACGCCGGTCACGACCGAAGGCGCTACCGATTCGGCGCGACCGGTGCTGTACATGGGAGAGGCCCAGATCCTCACGCCGATGGGAGCGATCCCCCTCTCGTTCGAAATCGAGGCTGGCAATCTGACCGAGGCGATCGAGAAATTTGCCGACGCGGCTAAAGTGGCCGTCGAGCGCACGGCGCGCGAGATCCAGGAAATGCGCCGCGAGGCCGCATCCTCGATCGTCGTCCCCGATTCCATGCCGCCAGGCCTGGGCGGACTCGGCGGCGGCGGCAAGATTCAGATGCCCTGACCG
>JBAVOG010000881.1:0-1576 GCA_049691875.1 Burkholderiales bacterium
GGTCTGCACCGTCAACACCCGCGCCTGGAAGCGCGCGCTCCGCAAGGCGGGGATCGAGGGATTCCGATGGCACGACCTGCGGCACACCTGGGCCAGCTGGCACGTGCAGGCCGGAACGCCGATCCACGAGTTGCAGGAACTCGGCGGCTGGGAGTCGGTGGAGATGGTGCGCCGGTACGCGCATCTTGCGCCCGAGCACCTCGCAAGAGCGGCCGCGCGGATCCTCCCCTTGGCTCCCTTTGGTACAAAAGTGGCTACAGCCGATGAGACGCGCGACGCCAGTGCAAGCTAGCGCGTTGATCTGGTTGGTGGGCCCGCTTGGATTCGAACCAAGGACCAAAGGATTATGAGTCCTCTGCTCTAACCGGCTGAGCTACAGGCCCGCGACCGCAATGGTATCAAAGGCCCGCCCGGCGACACGCCCCATCGACGAGCCACGGCCGCCCGGAAAACGAGGGTCATGCGGGCGGTCCGCGCGGCAGGCTGGTGTATCCTGCCGGTCTAAGCAAGAGGAGGCAGGCAATGAAGCTCGATATCTTCAATCACTTTTTCCCCAAGGCCTTTTTCGACCGGATGATCGACCTGCTGCCGCAGGGGAAAGGCATCAACAAGCGCGTGCGCGAGGTGCCGAGCATTCACGACCTGGACGAGCGCTTCCGGATCATGGACAAGTTCGACGACTATGCGCAGGTGATCTGCCTGCCTGCCCCGGCCATCGAGGACTTCGGCAAGCACGCGGTCGAGATGGCGACGATCGGCAACGACGGCATGGCGGAGCTCGTCCGGAAGCACAAGGACCGTTTCCCGGGATTCATCGCCGGGCTCCCGATGAACGAGCCGGACGGCCTGCTCAAGGAAGCGGAGCGCGCCATCAAGGACCTGGGCGCGGTCGGCGTACAAGTCTACACCAACGTTCTGGGACGCCCCCTCACCGATGCGGCGACGATGCCGCTCTTCGACCTGATGGCGCACCACGATCTGCCGATCTGGATGCACCCGATCCGGGCGATGAACATCCCGGATTACGTCGGGGAGCCGAAGAGCCAGTACGAGATCTGGTGGACATTCGGCTGGCCGTACGAGACGAGCGTCGCCATGGCGCACATGGTCTTCGCCGGTCTTTTCGACAAGCACCCCGACCTCAAGATCATCACTCATCACATGGGCGGGATGATCCCCTACTTTGCGGGTCGGGTCGGACCGGGCTGGGACCAGCTCGGCGCGCGAACTTCCGACGAGGATCTGACGCTCGTCCTGAAGCGGCTCAAGAAGCGGCCGCTCGACTACTTCAAGATGTTCTATGCCGATACTGCCTTGTTCGGGACCAAACCGGCCACGGAATGCGGGCTGGAATTCTTCGGGGCGGACCACACGCTGTTCGCTTCGGACTCGCCTTTCGACCCCGAGAAGGGCTCGGCCTACATCCGCTGGACCATCGAGATCATCGACAGTCTGAACATCACGCCCGCCGAGCGTCAGGCGATCTACGAAGGCAATGCGCGCCGCCTGCTGAAGCTGAACTGACGGGCGCCTTTGCGGGCCCTCATGCCGCGTGGCGCGGGGCCTGCAGCAGTAC
>JBAVOG010000882.1:0-2504 GCA_049691875.1 Burkholderiales bacterium
GCAGTCGCTCGCCCGTCGCCCGCGATCGCACCCCGCCCGGCCATACCGGGGCATGCACACCACTCACGGCGCACCATGCAGCTAGCGGTCAACATTGCCGTTCTCGCGTCGATCTACGCGCTGATCAGCTGCGGCTACGTGCTCATCTACCGGGTGAGCCGCGTGCTCTCGCTCGCGCACGGCGAAGTGATGATGCTCGGCGCATACGGTCTTTACGCCACGGCGTCGCTTTTCTCCGGGCACCCGCTGGTCGCCATCGCCGCCGCACTGCTGCTCGCGTTGCTGGTCGGCGTGCTGGTCTACGTTGCGCTCATGTGGCGCATGACCGGGGAATCGGTACTCGCCGCGGTGCTCGCGACGATCGCGCTCGGCATCCTGCTGCGCGGCGCGATGATTCTCGCCTTCGGCACCCAGACGCGCCATCCGCTGGAAGAGCTCGGCTGGGCGAACGCGCCGATTCCGATCGGCGACGCCCGGATCTCGGGTGTCGGGCTGGCGCTCGTGCTGACCACCCTCGTCTGCTACGCGCTGCTCTTCGCCTTCCTGCGGTTTTCGCGATGGGGCATCCGGATGCGCGCGGCGGGTCAGAATCCGCTGCTCGCGGCGCAGCGCGGGATCGGCCTGCATGCGATTTACGCGCTCGCGTGGGGGCTTGCGACGCTCACCGGCGGACTCGCGGGCATGCTGCTCGCCAGCGATGCGGGACTGGAGAGCACGATGGTCGTGATCGGCCTCAAGGCGTTTCCCGCGGCGCTCGTCGGCGGACTGGACAGCCTGCTGGGCGCGCTGCTCGGCTCGCTCGTCATCGCCGCCGCCGAGGTGCTGATGGTCAACTACATCGACCCGCTGCTCTCCGACGTCGTGCCATTCCTGATCCTGCTCGCCATGCTCGTCGTGCGGCCCTGGGGATTCTTCGGCTCGCGCGAGGAGCTCGATAGAGTATGAGTGTTCCACGCGCAAGCGGCTATTTCCGCACCCGCTACGACCGCGATTTCGCGCTGCTCGACACCCGCACGCAGAAATCGTCGCTGGCGGTGCTCGCGGTCGTGCTCGCAGCGTATCCGTTCCTCGCCGGTCCGTTCGCGCTCGATCTGGCGAACCAGGTGCTGCTCGCCGCGGTCGGCGCGATTGCGCTGATGCTGCTCACCGGCTACGCGGGTCAGATTTCTCTCGGCCACGCAGGGCTGCTGGCCGCCGGCGCGTTCACCACGGGCATCCTCTACAAGGAGCTCGGCGCGCCGATGTGGGTGACGCTGCCCGCGTCGGCGCTGGTCGGCGCGGCACTCGGACTGATCTTCGGCCTGCCGAGCCTGCGCCTGCGCGGACTCTATCTCGCGGTGTCGACGCTGGCGCTGCACTTCATCGTCATCTACCTCGGCGCAGAGTACGAAACGAAGCGCGGCTTCTCGACCGGCATCGTGATCGATCCGCCCGCGATCGGCGAGTGGCAGCTCTACGACGCGCGTGCCTGGTATTTCGTCCTGCTCGTCGCGGCCGTGGCGGCCACGCTCTTCAGCCTGAATCTCCTGCGCTCGAAAACCGGACGCGCCTGGCGAGCCATCCACGGGCGCGAGGCGGTGGCGGGAGCGCTCGGCATCAGCGTGCAGCGCGCGAAGCTCACGGCATTCGTCGTCTCGTCGGTCCTGACGTCCGTCGCCGGATGCCTCTTCGCGTATTTCCGCGGGTTCGTGTCCGTGGAGGCCTTTTCGCTCTTCCTCACCATCCAGTACGTCGCGATGGTGATCATCGGCGGCATGGGCTCGATTCTCGGCGCGATCTTCGGAACGATCTTCGTGATCCTGTTTCCGTATTTCATCGAATGGCTGATGGAGGCGCTGGGTCTCACCGAAGCGCTGAGTTCGGTCGTGTTTGCGGTTAACTACTCGGCGTTCGGCCTCGTGATGCTGCTTTTTCTCGTCTTCGAGCCGCAGGGGCTGGTCGGCATCTGGCGCCGCATCCAGGCCTGGTTCCTCCTCTGGCCGTTCAAGCAGAAGCCCCTCTCCGGCTCCCGATGACCGAACCGCTCCTGAAACTCGAGCGTCTCGAGGTCGTGTATCACCGCGTGATCACCGCGGTGCAGGGCATATCGCTCGAGGTGCCGAAGGGCGGGGTCGTAGCGCTGCTCGGCACGAACGGCGCCGGCAAGACAACAACCCTGCGCGCGATTTCCGGATTCATCGGGCTGGACGATGCGCGCGTGACGGAAGGCACGATCCGCTATCGCGGCGCACGCATCGAGAATCGCGCGCCCCACCGGATCACCGCGCTCGGCGTCGCGCTGGTACCCGAGCGCAGCAAGGTCTTCGAGAACCTGACCGTCGCCGAGAACCTGGAAGCGGTAGTGCCGCGTCGCGGCACCGACCGGCGGCGCCTCACGGAATCGATCTACGCGCTCTTTCCGGCGCTCGCAAGGCTGCGTGCCCGCGAGGCCGGATATCTCTCCGGCGGCGAGCGGCAGATGCTGGCGATCGGCGCGGCGCTTGCATGCGCGCCCGACCTGCTGC
>JBAVOG010000883.1:0-8506 GCA_049691875.1 Burkholderiales bacterium
GGCCGTAGAGGCGTACCCGCGGCCCGAGGCGGCGGTAGAGCTCTGTTTCGGCTGCCGAATCGGGCGCCGCGCCGGCCTCGGCAATACGCCGGGCAAGCGCGCCATCGTCGAGCGCGACGAGACGGGAATCCTGGGGCACGCGCGGAGCATAGCGGTCATTTCGCAGGATGTGTAACGACCCGGCGCTTCGTTACACATCCCCGGCGTTATTAATCCGCATCAGCGGATTCTTCGGCGGATGTGTAACGACCCCTTGCCTCGTCACACATCCCCGGCAGTACCAACCCGCACCACAACCAGGAGAACGCCATGATCACCAACGCTGCGAGCGGCACCAACCTCCACGAGATCGCCCCGGGCATCTACCGCATCAATACTCCGGTCGAGATGCCGGGCGGAATGGGCTTCAACTTCAACCAGTACCTCGTCGCCGACGACGAGCCGCTCCTTTTCCACACCGGCCCGCGCGGCCTGTTCCCGCTCACCGCCGAGGCGATCGGCAAGATCGCGCCGCTCGAGCGGCTGCGCTACATCGCGTTCTCGCACTATGAGGCGGACGAGTGCGGATCGTTGAACGACTTCCTCGCCGCCGCGCCCGCCGCCGTTCCCGTCTGCAGCCAGGTGGCCGCGATGGTTTCCGTCAACGACGTTGCAACCCGCCCGGCGCGCGCGCTTGCCGACGGCGAGGTGCTCCGCACCGGCCGCCGCGCCTTCAAGTGGCTCGACGCGCCGCACGTGCCGCACGTCTGGGAGTGCGGCTTCATGATGGAGCTCGAGACCCGCACCATGCTCTGCGGCGACCTGTTCACCCAGGGCGGCTCGGGCGCCGAGGCACTCACCGAGGGCGACATCCTCGGTCCGAGCGAGGCCTTCCGCCGGGCGATGGACTACTACGCGCACGCCCCGCAGACCGGCGCGACGCTCGAGCGTCTCGCCCGCGAGCAACCCCAGGTCCTCGCCTGCATGCACGGCAGCGCCTGGCGCGGCGACGGCGCCGCGCTTCTGCGTGCACTCGCCCGCTCGCTCGCCAAGCCCGCTGCCATGTCGGCAGCTGCGTAGATTGATCCGGCCCCTCTTGCAAGCGGGGCCGCAAGCTTGTCGCTTTCAAGCGGGGGGGCTGATGACCCTGAAATTCGACGCCCATATCATCGACCCCTCCCGCGAAGCGGCCCGACCATCCGTTGCAGCCGGCCGATCGGTGTGCACGCGCTTGCTTTGCTGGGCCGGTATAAGTGTGTAATGGTAGATTCCTGGTCCGCCTACGCGACCCGCCCCCGACCGAACCATGCTGACAATCGACGACGTCCGCTCCGTACCGCTGTTCTCGAAACTCGCGGAGCCCGAGCTCGAGCGCCTCGCGCAGACGTCTGCTGACCTGCATCTCGCTGCCGGGGAATACGCCGCGCACGAGGGCGGGCAGGAGCGTGCGCTGTTCGCGGTCATATCCGGCAAGATCGAGGTCGTCAGACTGTTCGACGGGGTCGAGCGCACCCTGGGGTGGCGCCTCCCCGGCCTCATTTTCGGCGAGCTGCCGATCGCTCTCGGCACGCCGCTTTACGGAAGCTATCGGGCATCGGAACCCTCTCGTGTCATGCGCGTGGAGATCGGGGAGTACTACGGGATCGCGGCGGCATCGCCCGAGATTTCCCTGAAGGTCGCCGCGCTGGCGCGCGAGCGAATCGGCGGGATGCAAGGCATCGAGGCCGAGGCGCCCAAGCCGCGCGTCACCATGATCGGCCACCGCTGGGACAACGCCTGCAGCGAGTTGCGCCATTTCCTCACGCGCAACCAGATTACGTATGATTGGGTGACGCCCGATGCGCCTGATCTTCAGAATCGCTGGCCCGATGCCCGTCCGGCAGAAGGCGATTGCCCGGTCCTGAAGCTGGCCGATGGGACGCTGCTCAGTCGCCCTGCGCCGCGCGCCCTTGCCCAGCGCCTTGGCCTTCAGACGACTCCACGATTTGCCGAATACGACACCGTAGTCGTCGGCGGCGGGCCGGCAGGCCTCGCAGCCGCGGTATACGGCGCATCCGAGGGACTGCGCACCCTCGTGATCGAGCGCGAGGCACCGGGCGGCCAGGCGGGGACGTCCTCGCGCATCGAGAACTATCTCGGTTTCCCGAGCGGCGTCTCCGGCGACGAGCTCGCGAGTCGGGCGCTCAAGCAGGCCGGGCGGCTCGGAGCGGAGTTTCTCGTCACGCGCTGCGTCGATCGCATCGATCCGAAAACGCGCCGGATTCGCCTCGACGGCGACGATGTCGTCGAGGCGCGAACCATCATTCTTGCGACCGGCGTCACGTGGCGCCACCTCGCGATCGAAGGCTTCGAGCGGCTCCTCGGCAAGGGTGTCTTCTATGGAGCGGCACGCAGCGAAGCGAGCTCGACCCACGGACGCGACGTCCACCTCATTGGTGCCGGTAACTCGGCCGGTCAGGCCGCGATGTACTTTGCCAATCATGCGCGCACGGTAACGCTCGTCGTCCGGGGCGATTCGCTGGAGAAGAGCATGTCTCGCTACCTCATCGAGCAGCTTGCCAAGCGGGAGAACGTGAAGGCGCAGCTGCACTCGGAAGTGGTCGCCGCGCACGGCGACACGCATCTGACGGAAATCGACATACGCGACGGCGCGAGCGGAGCGGTGCGCCGACACGACTGTGGCGGCCTGTTCGTTTTCATTGGCGCCGACGCGGAAACCGGCTGGCTTCCGGAGGAAATCGCGCGCGATGCACGCGGATATGTCCTGACCGGTGACGACGTGGTGAAGGCCGGACGCTGGTCGGAGAGCCGCGATCCCTACCTCCTCGAATCGAGTGTCCCGGGTATCTTCGCCTGCGGGGATGTGAGGTTGAGCCCGGTCAAGCGCGTCGCCTCCGCGGTCGGTGAGGGCAGCATGGCGATCGCTTTCGTCCATAAGTATCTGCAGCAGGACGCGCGGTAGCACTTAGTTCTGACGGGGCAATCCCGTGTGCGGAGCGGGTCCCGTTTGCCGCATCGCGCGTCCGCCATGACAAGATGGGAGGACCTCGCCGGTGACCCACACGCAGCGCAGCACCCTAGTCGCCACCGGTCTCGGCCTGTTCATGATCTTTCTGGACGCGCTGATCGTGAACGTGGCGTTGCCCTCGATCCAGACCAGCTTCGACGTCGGCGAGGAGGGCCTGCAATGGGTGGTTGCGGCCTACAGCCTCGGCATGGCGGTATTCATCATGACGGCGGCAACGCTTGCCGACCTGCAGGGACGTCGCCGCTGGTACGTCATCGGCATCACGGTCTTCGTTCTGGCGTCGATCGTCTGCGGCATCGCGCCGTCGCTCGACGTGCTGAACATCGCCCGCGGCGTGCAGGGCGTCGCGGCCGCCACGGCGAACGTGACCTCGCTCGCGCTCGTGAGCGCGGCATTTCCCGATCCGAAGCAGAAGGCGCACGCGATCGGCATCTGGACCGCGATCGCGAGCGTGGGCACCGCGATCGGCCCCACGCTCGGGGGCGTGCTGGTCGAGCAGTTCGGCTGGCGCAGCATCTTCCTTGTCAATGTGCCGGTCGGCATTGCGGTCGTGTTACTTTCGCTGCGCTACGTCGCCGAGTCGCGCGACGAGCGGCCAAGGCAGCTCGACCTGCGGGGGCAGGCGCTCTTCGCCGTGACCGTCGGCGCGCTGGCCTATGCGGTGATCCAGGGACCGAAGAACGGCTGGGGCTCGACCTTGATCCTGGCGCTATTCGCCATCGCAACCGTCGGCACTTTCCTGTTTGTGCGCGCCGAGCAGCGTTCGGCCGATCCGATGATGGACGTTTCGCTGTTTCGCGATCGAGAGTACTCGCTTGCCATCGGGACCATTTGCGCGGTGATGTTCGCGTTGTACGGCATGCTGCTCCTTATCACCCAGTACCTGCAGAACGTGCGTGGCTACACTGCAGTGCAGACCGGGCTGATCATCCTGCCGTTGAGTGTGGCGATAACGATCGTGTCGCCGCTCGCAGGCCGTCTGGTGGGGCACTTCGGCGTTCGGCGGCTGGTCCTCATCGGTCTCGCGGCGATCATCCTCGGTTTGCTCGCTCTCGTGGCAGGCGGCCAGGGCAACACCGCCTTCGTAATGGTGGGCCTCGCAGTGGCCGGGATCGGCACCGCCCTTTGCATGACGCCGCTGACGACGCTCGCAATGACGTCGGTGCCGCCGCAGCGCGCAGGCATGGCTTCCGGAATCATGAGCGCGCAGCGCGCGATCGGCTCGACGATCGGGTTCGCCGTGCTGGGCTCGGTGCTTGCCGCCTGGCTGGCTGCCACCTTGGATCTCGACCTTGCGAAGCTCATCCCGGGTGCCGCGGAGCGCAAGGCGATCACCGCCGTCATCGTCTCCCACGCCAATCCGCACGCACAGATCGCCGAGATCGTGCCGCGGCGGCCGATCTCGCATCCCGAACCGAACTTGCAAGAGGCGATCACAGCGGCGGCGGACGGCGATTTCGTGCAGGGCATCCGGGCGGGTCTGCTGGTCGCGATCGCCGTACTGTCCGTCGTGCTATTGCTCGGCTGGCGCTGGTTCCCGCGGGGCACCGGATCTCTGGCGAAAGCCAAGCGCGAGCAAGCCAAGCTTTCGCTCACCGAAAACTAGTGAAGGCGCCGTGTTCGTCGGACACATCGGTGCAGGCCTGCTAGTCAAGCGACTCGAGCCCAGATTGAATCTGGGCGTTCTCCTGTTTGCGGCCCTGTTCGCCGACCTCTTGCTCTGGACGCTCGTGATCCTGGGCGCCGAATCTCCGGGCGCACCCGAGGTCAGCGGCCCCGCCCGATTCTTCACGTTCGTCTTTCCCTACTCTCACGGCCTTGTCGCGAGCATCCTCTGGTCCGGGATCGCCGCATCCGCCGGCTGGTTCCTGGCGCCACGCGGAACTTCGCATCGCACGAGGTTGGACGGCGCACTCGCGTTGGCCGTTTTCTCGCACTTTGTGCTCGATCTCATCGTTCACGTTCCGGATCTGCCGCTTCTCGGCCAGGGTTCTCCGAAGCTCGGCTTCGGCTTGTGGCGTCAGATGCCGATCGCCCTGGGAGTCGAACTGTCCTTCGCCGCAATTGCGCTTGTCCTCTATCTGAATGTCGCTCGACTGTCCCGGGCGAAAGCATTCCTCGTCGGCGCGTTAGTGGTCGTGACGGCTGCACTGACGGCAGCGGGCCCCTACGCTCCAGGAGACCCACCTCCGGCTGTCGTTCTGGCGCTCTCCTCATTGCTTACACTGATCGTGGTCGTGCTATTGGGCCTCGTCGTGGAAGGTCCATTCAAGGTCACGTCGGAACTCCCCACACGAGATCGATATTGAGCCGACTCCTTCTCGCCACCGCCGGATCGCTGGGAGATTTGTATCCTTACATTGCGATCGCCCGCGCCCTGCAGGCGCGCGGACACGAGGCGGTGATCGCGACCGCTGAAGAGCATCGCGGGGCGGTCGAGCAAGCCGGCGTCGAAATCGCGCCGATCCGCCCGAGCATGTCCGAATTCGGGGACTACCGGACCCTGGTGACGACGCTCTTCAACGCCCGCCGTGGGCCCGAGTACCTCATCCGTGAAATGGTCATGCCGCATCTGCGGTCGACCTACGAGGACCTTTTGCGTGCAGCCGATTCCGCCGACCTGCTGGTTTCGCACCCGCTCACCGTCACGCTTCCGCTCCTTGCTGAACGCCGGAAATTGCCCTGGGTCGCCACCGTCCTGGCGCCACTGAGCTTCACGTCCGCCTGCGACCCGCCTTCCCTCGCCGGCGCTTTGTGGCTCCGCCGGTTGCGCGATCTCGGGCCGACGCCCTATCGACTGGTTTTCAATCTGCTCAAGCGCGCGGTGCGCCACTGGGAAGCGCCGCTTCGACGCTTCCGGCGCGAACTCGGATTGCCGCCGAGCGAGCATGCGGCGATGTTCGAAGGACAGTTCTCACCGCTCCGCAACCTCGCGCTGTTCGACTCGCTGCTCGCGCGCCCACAGCCTGACTGGCCACCGGCTGTCCGTATCTGCGGTGCGCCCACCTACGACGGTGCCGCGCCGGACGCGGCGACACGCGCCGAGCTCGAGCGTTTCCTCTCGGCGGGCGAACCGCCGCTCGTGTTTGCGCTCGGATCGTCGGCGGTGTGGATCGCGGGCGATTTCTGGGGCAAGGCCGCCGCGGCAGCACGACATCTGGGACGGCGCGCCATTCTCGTGACCGGCCCCGCGACGCCGGAGAACCTCCCCGCCGCTCTTCCCGAAGGCGTGCAGGCGTTTCCATATGTTCCCTACTCGACGTTATTCTCGCGCGGGGCTGCTGTCGTGCATCAAGCCGGTATCGGCACGCTTGCGCAGGCGTTGCGAGCCGGCCGGCCGCAGGTGATCCTGCCGGTCGCGTTCGATCAGCCCGACAATGCGCGTCGTGCGGCGGCGCTGGGCGTGGGGCGGGTGCTTCCGTTCGAAAAGGTGACCGCGCGGCGGCTCGCGTCCGAGGTGGCCGCCTTGCTGGATCAAGCTTCGTACGCGCAGGCAGCACGCGTGATCGCGGATACGCTGGCGCAAACGGACGGCGCGGCGCGCGCGGCGGACGAATTGATCGCGTGCATCGATCGCACGCATTGATCGCATGGACACGGGAACCGGCACATGACGCCCGAGTTTGAGGAACTGGATTACCGGGAAACGCCGCTCGGCGATATCAGTCTGCGGCGACGGGCGGAACCCCGGCTTGGCGGGAAGATCCTCTACGAGGTGAAGCTCGGCGAGGAGTTCCTGATGTCCAGCCTGTTCACCGTCGCCGAGGTGCAGCTTGCGCGACTCGGGCTCGCTGCGCTCGAAGGCTCCGACCTCGATGTCGTGGTCGGCGGCCTGGGTCTGGGCCATACGGCGCTTGCGGTTCTCGACGACCCGTCGGTCCGGTCGCTCTCGGTCATCGAGGTGATGGAACCGGTCATCGCGTGGCACCGCACCGGCCGCGTGCCGCGCGGGAAGGAGCTGGCGGCGGCTCCGCGCTGCACGCTCGTTCACGCCGATTTCTTTGCCGTTGCATCCTCATCCGGATCCGGATTCGATCCCGCCGACCCGAGCCGCCTGATGCACGCCGTGCTGCTCGACATCGATCATTCGCCGAGTCGCTGGCTGAACCCGGGGAACAGCGCTTTCTATTCGGCACGGGGGCTGGCGAGACTGGCGGAAAAGATCCATCCGGGCGGCGTCTTCGGGCTGTGGTCCAACGATCCCCCGGAGACGGAGTTCACCCGGCTGCTCGATACGGTGTTCCAGTCGTCTGCTTCCCATGTCGTGACCTTTCCCAATCCGTATACGGGCGGCGAGTCGTCGAATACCATCTACCTCGCTCACAAGCGCGGGTAGTTGCGGGAGAATCATGCAATCGATCGGCCGAGCTCCGTCGCAGGAGCCTGAACATGCACAAGTACGAAGCGCAAGTCAGCTGGCGCCGCGATGGCGCACCGTTTGTCGACAATCGATTCAGCCGTGGCCACGAGTGGTCGTTCGACGGCGGAGTGAGAGTCGCCGCGTCCGCCTCGCCGACGGTGGTTCCTGCACCCTGCTGCGTCATCGAGGCCGTCGATCCGGAGGAGGCGCTCGTCGCTTCCTCGTCGAGCTGCCACATGCTCTGGTTCCTGTCGCTCGCCGCAAAGCGCGGCTTCGTGGTGGAGACCTACCGGGACGAGGCGTACGGGGTGATGGAAAAGAATCCCGCGGGGAAGCTGGCGTTCAGTCGCATCACGCTGCGCCCGAGCATCCGGTTCCTCGCCGAGAAGGCGCCTTCGTCTGAAGAGTTGAATGCGCTTCATCACCGCGCGCACGAGGAATGTTTCATCGCCAACTCGTTGAAGTGCGAAATCGTGGTCGAAGCCGGGTCGTGAATTCATGGAAGTGACGGCCGCCACCACGGAGGACATCCCGGCGCTCTGCGAGCTGCTCGGAATCCTTTTCGCACAGGAAGCGGAATTCCGGCCGGACCACTCGTTGCAAGCGGCCGGACTGCGGGAAATCATCGATTCTCCGGAACGCGGCCAGATCCTGGTCCTGCGCGACGAGGGCGTGCCGCGCGGCATGGTCAACCTGCTCTTTACGGTGAGCACCGCGCTGGGTGGCCGGGTGGCCATCCTCGAGGACATGATCGTGCATCCCGATCACCGTGGGGGCGGTGCCGGCGCGAAGTTGCTTCGGGGAGGAATCGAATTCGCCAGGTCCGTCGGCTGCCGGCGACTCACGCTGCTCACCGATCGCGCCAACGACGCGGCGCAGCGCTTCTACGCGCGGCATGGGTTCGTGCCTTCGAAAATGCTGACCATGCGGCTTTCGCTCGAGCAGTAGCATCACGGGCGCGCCGGTGCTGCCTGCACCCGCGTTCCGCTCGGCGGCAGCACGCGACTGAGTGCGGCTGCGGCGCAGAAGAGCGCAGCCGCGATTCCGATGGGTAGCGTGTAGCTCTTCTGCAGATCGAAGGCCACGCCGGCGGCGAGCGGTCCGACGAGGTAGCCGATGCCGGCGCCCGCGTACAGCGC
>JBAVOG010000884.1:0-15609 GCA_049691875.1 Burkholderiales bacterium
GTTGATGGATGACGCGGGCGGGCGGGGCGCGCGGGCGCCAGGATTGCAATCCCTCGCGTCTCGCGAAATTGGTGATTCCACCGCGGTAGCGACGCTCGCATTCATCGAGACCCTGCGGCCGTGCGACCTCGAGATCGTGCTGTTCGGGGCAGGCCATGTGGGACGGGCGCTGGTCAAGGCGCTCGCCGATGTCGACTGTCGGGTGATCTGGGTCGATTATCGCGCGGAAGAGTTTCCGGCAGTGGTGCCCGCCAACACGCGAGTCGTCGTCACCGATGCGCCGGAGCGCGAAGTGGATCGTGCGTCGGCCGGCGCATACTTCCTGGTCATGACGCACAGTCACCCGCTCGATTTCGAGCTCTGCGAGCGCGCGCTGCGGCGGGGCGACTTCGCTTACCTCGGCCTGATCGGCTCGGCCTCGAAACGGGCGCGCTTCCTCAAGAATCTGAAGCTCGAGGGCGTTCCGGAGGCTGCACTCGCGCGGCTCACCTGTCCGATCGGCGTACCCGGCATCGCGAGCAAGCGCCCGGTCGCGATCGCGTTGTCGGCGGCTGCGCAGATCCTGCAGGTTTACGAATCCAACGTGCACGAGGCTTCGATTGACGCGCGCCGGCGCGTCTCTGAGCAGGTCACTGGCGTCGGCATCCGCCGGCGTGCGAAGCGCGGCTGACCCTTACCGAAAAGGGCTGCGGCAAAACGGCTGCGGAAGAAGGAAATATGGAACAGACACTCGCAGGGTCGGGAGCAGCGGGCAAAGCGGAGACGCCGCACTCGGGCCAGCCTTTGCTCGACCTGCGCGGCATCACCAAGATCTACCCGTCGGTCGTCGCGAACGAGAATATCGATCTGTCCGTCGTACCCGGGGAGATTCACGCCGTGCTCGGTGAGAACGGCGCCGGCAAGTCCACGCTCATGAAGATCATCTACGGTGTCGTCAAGCCCGATGCCGGGGAGATGCGCTGGCAAGGCACCCCCGTCCGGGTCGCCAATCCCGCCCACGCGCGCGCCATCGGCATCGGCATGGTGTTCCAGCACTTCTCGCTGTTCGAGACGCTGACCGTGGTGGAAAACGTGGCGCTCGCGCTCCCCGGGAAGCCCGATCTTGGCGAGCTCGCACAGCGCATCGAAACGGTTTCAAACGTCTATGGCCTCCCGGTGGAAGCACGCCGCCTGGTGCACTCGCTTTCGGTCGGCGAGCGCCAGCGCGTCGAGATCATCCGCTGCCTGCTGCAGAACCCGAAGCTGCTCATCATGGACGAGCCGACCTCGGTGCTCACGCCGCAGGCCGTGCGCACGCTCTTCGAGACGCTGCGCAAGCTATCCGAGGAGGGGTGCAGCATCCTCTACATCAGCCACAAGCTCGACGAGATCCAGGAGCTGTGCCACAGCGCGACCGTGCTGCGCGCGGGCAAGGTGACGGGTCATTGCGATCCGCGCCAGGAAACCCCCAAGACCATGGCGCGCATGATGATCGGGAAAGACCTGCCGCACTGCGCGCATCCGCCGGCCGACGCCGGAGGCCAAGCGCGACTGGTCATCGCCGGCCTCTCGCATGCGTCGCCCGAGCCATTCGGCGTGGACCTGCAGGACGTGCATCTCACCGTGCATAGTGGAGAGATCGTGGGCATCGCAGGGGTCTCGGGCAATGGCCAGCAAGAGCTGCTCACGGCGATCTCGGGCGAGGAGCGGCTTGCCGAGAAATATCCGGTGCAGATCTGTGGCACGGAGGTGGGCCGAATGATGCCTGGACGGCGCCGCAAGCTCGGAATGTGCTTCGTGCCGGAGGAGCGGCTCGGTCGCGGCGCGGTGCCCGAGATGACGCTTGCGGAGAACGCGCTGCTCACCGCGCATCGGCGCGGGCTGGTGAAGGCCGGCATGATCCGGTTCGGCGCTATGCGCGACTTTGCGGTCAGTTGCATCGACCAGTTCAACGTCAAGTGCGGCGGCCCCAACGCGGAGGCGAAGAGCCTGTCGGGCGGCAATCTCCAGAAATTCATCATGGGCCGCGAGATCCTGCAGAACCCGAAGGTGCTCGTGGTGGCGCAACCGACGTGGGGCGTGGACGTCGGTGCCGCCGCATTCATTCGCCAGTCGCTCATCGACCTACGGAACGCAGGCACGGCGATCCTCGTGATCTCCGAGGAGCTCGACGAGCTCTTCGAGATCTGCGATCGCATCGCGGTGATCGCCAAGGGCAGGCTTTCGCCGGCCAGGCGCGCGGCCGAGACCGACGTCGAGGAGATCGGCCAGTGGATGAGCGGACTCTGGGAAGCGGACGATTTCGCGTCGCCCGCCGCACCTTCGACACCGGTGTCCGCCAGGGAAGAGCATCGTGCGACTCAGGCTTGAGGCGCGGGCCGAACCCTCGCACGCGATGAAATATGTGTCGCCGCTCATCGCGGCGGTGCTGACTTTCGTGGTGGGGTTCATCCTGTTCTCGGCGCTCGGTCGCAATCCGTGGGCGGCATTTCATGCGTTCTTCGTCCAGCCGGTCAACGATCTCAACGGCGTGGCCGAGCTTCTGCTGAAGGCGTCGCCGCTCGTCCTCTGTGCGGTGGGTCTCGCGGTCGGGTTCCGGGCGAGCGTCTGGAACATCGGCGCCGAGGGACAGCTGACCGTCGGGGCGATCGCCGCCGGATGGGTGGCGCTTGCGTTTCCGGATTCCACGAGTGTCCTGCTGTTGCCCGCGATGATCGTTGCTGGCGCGCTCGGCGGCATGGCGTGGGCTGCAATTCCGGCGTTTCTGCGGACGCGATTCAATGCGAACGAGATTCTGACGAGCCTGATGCTCGTCTACGTCGCCGTGCTGCTGCTCAGCTACCTCGTCCACGGACCGTTCAAGGATCCGCAGGGCTTCAACTTCCCGCAGTCCAAGGAGTTCCACGAGGCGGCGCTCTTCCCCATGCTGATCGACGGGACGCGCCTCAACGCGAGCATCTTCGTCGCGGTAGCGGTGGTCGCGGTCGGCTGGTGGTTCCTGACCCGCAGCTTCGGCGGGTACACCATGCGAGTCGCAGGGCTGGCGGATTCGGCGGCGCGTTATGCCGGGTTCAGCGCGACGCGCACAATCTGGCTGGGAATGCTCGCAGGGGGCGCCACGGCGGGGCTCGCGGGCGTCGGGGAGGTGGCGGGGCCGATCGGGCAACTGCTTCCGTCCGTCTCCCCGGGCTACGGGTTCGCCGCGATCATCGTCGCCTTCATCGGCCGGCTCCATCCGGTGGGAATCGTGCTCGCCGGCTTGCTCATGTCGCTCCTCTATCTCGGCGGCGAGGCCGCGCAGATGTCGCTCGATCTGCCTTCGGCGATCACCGGCCTGTTCCAGGGGATGCTCCTGTTCTTCCTGCTCGGCGCCGACGTCTTCATCAACTACCGCCTCAAGGTCGTACATCCAGTGCGTGCCACGATCGGGGGAATCGAGGGGATCACGGAAAGGCGGGCCGCCTGATGGAATATCTCGTCTCGATCCTGGTGGCGACGATCGCAGCGGGAACTCCTCTCGTGTTTGCCGCGCTCGGCGAGCTCGTGACCGAAAAGTCCGGCGTGCTGAATCTGGGTGTGGAAGGGATGATGCTGGTGGGCGCCATCGCGGCATTTGCCGCGACCGCGGCGACCGGCAATCCGTGGATCGGCGTGCTCGCCGGCATGTGCGCCGGCGCGGCGATGGCGGTCATCTTCGCCGTCCTCACTCTCACGCTGATGGCGAATCAGGTCGCTGCGGGCCTCGCGCTGAGCCTGTTCGGCGTCGGACTGAGCGCCTTCGTCGGCAAGGCCTACGAGAGCGTCTCGCTCGCGCCCAGCACGCCGCTGAAGATCCCGTTGCTCGCCGACATCCCGCTGATCGGACCGGTGCTGTTCTCGCAGCAACCGCTCGTTTACGTCTCCTGGGCCGTATTTGCCGGCGTCGCATGGTTCCTGTACCGAAGCCGGCCGGGGCTCGTGCTGCGCTCGGTGGGCGAGGCACCCAAGTCGGCGCATGCCATCGGATATTCGGTGATATCGATCCGATACTTGGCGACCCTGTTCGGCGGGGCCATGGCGGGTGTCGGCGGGGCGTTTCTCTCGGTCTTCTATACGCCGCTCTGGGTCGAGAACATGACCTCTGGCCGCGGCTGGATCGCGCTCGCGCTGGTGGTGTTCGCGACCTGGCGTCCGGCGCGGGTTATGATGGGGGCATACCTGTTCGGCGGGGTGACCGTGGCGCAATTTTTCGCGCAAGGCGAGGGCGCAGCGATCCCCTCGCAGTTTCTGTCGATGCTGCCCTACCTCGCCACGATCGTGGTGCTGGTGCTCATATCGCGCAACTTGAACACGATCCGGCTCAACGCACCGGTATCGCTCGGCAAACCGTTTCACCCGGAGGTGGCCTGAACCGCAGCAGGCTCTCCGGGAAGTTCAAACAAGGGAATGCGGAACAAGGGTGGCGCTTGCGGGGATCCGCAGGCGACTTTGCAGATTGAATAGGTGACGGAGGTAACGCGATGCATTGCGACCGGATCAGTGACCGGATCAGGAAGACGCTCGTCGGCGTGGTTGCGGCAGTGGCGCTCGGCGCCGCCGCGACGGCACTCGCCCAGCAGCCGCTCAAGGTGGCCTTTGTGTACGTGAGCCCGATTGGTGACGCCGGCTGGACGTACCAGCACGATCAGGGCAGGCTGGCGATGGAAAAGGCGCTCGGCAGCAAGGTGACGACGAAGTACGTCGAGAACGTACCGGAGGGTGCCGACGCGGAGCGCGTGATCCGCGAGCTCGCGTCGAGCGGCTACGGGCTCATCTACACCACCTCGTTCGGGTACATGAACCCCACGATCAAGGTGGCCAAGCAGTTTCCGAAAGTGGTCTTCGAGCACGCAACGGGGTACAAGCAGGCGAAGAACGTGGGGATCTACAACGCGCGCTTCTACGAAGCGCGCTACCTCGCGGGAATCGTCGCGGGCAAAATGACCAAGACGAACGTGGCGGGCTACGTGGCGGCTTTCCCGATTCCCGAAGTCCTGCAGGGCATCGACGCCTTCACGCTCGGGATGCGCAGCGTCAATCCGAAAGCCGAAACCAAGGTCATATGGATCAACTCCTGGTTCGATCCGGGCCGCGAGCGCGAGGCTGCGAACACGCTGATCGCCCAGGGCGCCGACGTCGTCACGCACCATACGGACTCACCGGCCGTCGTGCAGGCCGCAGAGGAGAAGAAGGTCTACGCGATCGGCTACCACTCCGACATGTCGAAGCACGGCCCGAACGCGACGCTCACTTCCGCGGTGCATCTCTGGGGCGATATCTACATTAAGACGACCCAGGATGTCCTCGACAAGAAATGGACGTCGACCAGCGTCTGGGGCGGCGTCAAGGACGGCATGGTCGACATCGCGCCGCTCAACAAGTCGGTGCCGAAGGACGTCGCCGATCTCGTCGCGGAGAAGAAGGCGGCGATGGTCGCAGGCAAGCTGCATCCCTTCCAGGGTCCGGTGAAGGACCAGTCGGGAAAGGTGCGGGTGCCGGTGGGGCAGAGCATGGGCGACGACAAGCTTTCCGTACTCGACTACTACGTCGAGGGGGTGCAGGGGTCCCTGCCCAAGAAATAGTTACGCGTCATCTTCGATGACGCGTAACAGCCCGCGTTCGAGCGTCGCAAACTGCGCGACGCTCAACGCGGGCGGCCGGATCTGACTCGGGAAAATGGCCGAACAATTGACGGCAACCACGACCGCGTATCGCGGTTCTATCCTCCACTTCCTGAGTGACCCCGGAGAAGCTTCGGAACCCGCCGGGTCGTACGAATACTTCGAAGACGGTGTGCTCGTGGTGCGTGACGGCCGCGTCGCAGAGACGGGGCCCGCGTGCGAGGTTCTCGCACGGCTGCCCGCGGACACGGCGATCGTCGATCGCACCGGAGAACTGATCCTGCCCGGTTTCGTCGACTGCCACATCCACTATTCCCAGACCGACGTCATCGCGAGCTACGGCGAGCAGCTGCTCGAGTGGCTGGATCGGTACACCTATCCCGCGGAGCGGCGCTTCGGGGACGCCGGGCACGCCCGCGAGGTGGCGGACTTCTTCCTCGACGAGCTCCTGCGCAACGGGACGACGACTGCGCTGGTGCTGGGCACGGTTCATCCGGAGTCGGTCGACGCATTCTTTGCGGCGGCGCAGGCGCGCAGTCTCCGCATGGCGGCAGGGAAGGTCCTCATGGATCGGAATTGCCCGGAGTTCCTGCGCGACACGCCCGAGTCCGGCTATGCGGAAAGCAGGGCGCTGATCGAGAAATGGCATGGCCAGGACCGGCTGATGTACGCGATCACGCCGCGGTTCGCTCCGACCTCGACCGAAGCGCAGCTCGAACGCGCCGGGGATCTCGCCGCGGAGTTTCCCGACGTCTTCGTCCACACGCACCTTGCGGAAAACCGCAAGGAAGTCGCCTGGGTGCGGGATCTCTTTCCGTGGGCGCGCAGCTACCTCGATGTCTATGCGCGATTCGGTCTGGTGCGGCCGCGCTCGGTCTTCGCGCACTGCATTCATCTCGACGAAGAGGACCTGGAAATGCTGGCCGAGCAGCGCGCGCTGGCGGCGTTCTGCCCGACCTCGAATCTGTTTCTCGGCAGCGGGCTGTTCGATCTCAGGCGCATGCGCAATGCCGGGGTGCTCGTGGGCATCGCCACGGACGTTGGCGGCGGCACGAGCTTCAGCATGCTGAAGACGCTGGCGGAGGGCTACAAGATCGCGCAGCTCGCCGACCAGCCGCTGTCGGCGTACCGGGCGTTTTACCTGGCGACGCTCGGGGGTGCGCAGGGCCTGCATCTCGATGACCGGATCGGCAACTTCGCCCCCGGCAAGGAAGCGGACTTCGTCGTGATCGATCTCGCCGCGACCCCGCTAGCGGAGCGACGCCACGCGCGCACCGGCACGCTGGAGGAGCGGCTCTTCATGGCGATGATGCTGGGAGACGACCGGTTCATCGCCGAGACGTACGTGCTCGGAAGACGGGTCCACGCGCGGTGAGCGGGCAGGCCGTGCTGCTGGCCAATGCGTCGGTCGTGGTCACGATGGACGCCGGGCGGCGCGAGATCTGCAATGGCGCCGTGCTCGTGAACGGCAACCGGATCGAGGCGGTCGGGACTTCGGCCGAGCTGGCGGGTCGGGCCGACGAGACAATCGATCTTTCCGGCCATCTCGTGTGCCCGGGGCTTGTCAACACCCACCACCACTTCTACCAGACGCTCACGCGCGCAGTGCCGGCGGCGCAGGACGCCGAGCTCTTCGGGTGGCTCAAGGCCCTCTACCCGATCTGGGCGCGGCTGACGCCGGAAATGGCACGCGTGTCGGCGCTTACGGCGATGGCGGAGCTGATGCTGTCCGGCTGCACGACATCGAGCGATCACCTCTATCTCTATCCCAACGGGGTCCGGCTCGACGACACCATTGCCGCTGCCGGGGAAATCGGTATGCGCTTCCACGCGACCCGCGGAGCGATGAGCCTGGGCGAAAGCGCGGGCGGACTGCCGCCCGACGCGCTGGTCGAGGCGGAGGCGGCAATCCTCACCGACATGCGGCGCGTCGTCGAGGCGTATCACGATCCCTCGCGCTACGCGATGCGGCGCGTGGCGCTCGCGCCCTGTTCACCCTTCTCGGTGACGCAGGACCTGATGCGCGAGACCGCGTCGCTCGCGCGCAGCTACGGGGTCGGCCTGCACACCCATCTCGCCGAGAACGACAACGATATCGCGTTCACCCGGGAGCGGTTCGGTTGCACGCCGGCCGAATACTGCGAGGCGCTCGGGTGGCTGGGCGCCGATGTGTGGCACGCGCATTGCGTGAAGCTCGATGTGCCGGGAATCGTTCGCTTCGGAGCGACGGGTACGGGCGTGGCGCATTGCCCGAGTTCGAACATGCGACTCGCGTCCGGGATTGCGCCGGTCCGCCGTATGCGCGAGGCGGGCGTCAAGGTCGGTCTGGGCGTCGACGGGTCCGCCTCCAACGACGGGAGCCACATGCTCGGCGAGGCACGCCAGGCCTTGCTGCTGCAGCGCGTCGCAGGAAGCCCAGCGGCGATTTCCGCCCGCGAGGCACTGGAGATTGCAACGCTCGGCGGGGCCAGCGTGCTCGGACGGGACGATATCGGCGCGCTTGCGCCCGGCATGGCGGCGGACGTCGTCGGATTCCGGCTCGACGAGGTCGGCTTTGCGGGCGCGTTGCACGATCCGGTTGCCGCACTCGTCTTCTGCGCGCCGCCGGACGCTGCGTTCAGCATGATCAACGGGCGGGTCGTAGTGCGCGACGGGCGGCTCACGACCGTCGATGTGCCCGTCCTCGTCGAGCGCCACAATACGCTTGCGGCGGTATTGCTCGACGGTTGAGTACCTGATGTCGTTCTCCCCTGCTCTCCGGGCGTTTGCCCGGTCGAACGTGCGCAGGCACGTTCTCGAAACCCCGGCTCACCCTCGGAGAGGAGGGAAAAAAGAATGCGCCGAACGCCGTCAGTAAACGACCACGCTGCGAATCGACTCGCCCTTGTGCATGAGATCGAACGCGTCGTTGATGCGCTCGAGCGGCATGGTGTGCGTGATCAGGTCGTCGATGTTGATGCGGCCGTCCATGTACCAGTCGACGATCTTTGGCACGTCCGTGCGGCCGCGCGCGCCGCCGAACGCGGTGCCTTTCCACACGCGGCCGGTCACCAGCTGAAACGGCCGGGTCCTGATTTCCTGACCGGCGCCCGCCACGCCGATGATCGTGGAGACGCCCCAGCCCCGGTGGCAGCATTCGAGTGCCTGGCGCATCAGGTCGACATTGCCGACGCACTCGAAGCTGTAGTCCGCACCGCCGCCAGTGAGCTCCACGAGGTGACCGACCAGGTCTCCCTTGATGTCCTTCGGGTTCACGAAGTGCGTCATCCCGAATTCCCGCGCGAGCGCTGCGCGCGCCGGGTTGAGGTCGACCCCGACAATCATGCCGGCCCCGACCATGCGCGCACCCTGGACGACGTTCAGGCCGATGCCTCCTAACCCAAATACGACGACAGTGGCGCCTGCCTCGACTTTCGCGGTATTGAGGACGGCGCCGACCCCGGTGGTCACGCCGCATCCGATGTAGCAGACCTTGTCGAAGGGAGCATCGGGACGGATCCTGGCCACCGCGATCTCCGGCAGAACCGTGTAGTTCGCAAACGTCGAGCAGCCCATGTAGTGGTGAATGGTCTTGCCCTTCAAGGAGAAGCGACTCGTTCCGTCGGGCATGACGCCCTTTCCCTGCGTCGCGCGGATCGCCGTGCAGAGGTTGGTCTTGCGCGACAGGCAGGATTTGCACTGGCGGCATTCGGGCGTGTAGAGCGGGATCACGTGGTCACCCGGCTTCAGCGAGGTGACGCCCGGGCCGACCTCGACGACGATGCCGGCGCCCTCGTGTCCCAGGATCGCGGGGAAGAGCCCTTCGGGGTCCGCCCCCGAGCGCGTGAACTCGTCGGTGTGACAGATCCCGGTCGCCTTGATCTCGACCAGCACCTCGCCGGACTTGGGGCCCGCGAGCTCGACGGTCTCGATCTCGAGCGGCTTGCCTGCCGCGAACGCTATAGCGGCCTTCACCTTCATGCGCATGCCTCCGTTATGCCGGCGCCGTCCGGATTCCCGCATGCGCGAGAATGACCGGGGACCGAAGCGGTACTCTAGTGCGCGGCTTGCCCGCGGAACGCCCATCCGGTGAAGCGTTGCTCGATCGCCGCCGTGATGGCATAGAGGATGATGCCGAGGAAGGCGAGCACGAGCAACCCCGCGAACACGATCGGCACCTGGAAGGATGCCTGTGCGTCGAGCATCAGCTTGCCGATGCCCTTGTTGGAGCCGACCGTTTCCGAGACGACCGCGCCCACGAACGCGAGCGTGATCGCGACCTTGAGCGAGCCGAAGAAATAGGGGAACGAGCGCGGAATGCCCACCTTGCGCATGATGTCGAGCTTCGAGGCGCCGAGCGCGCGCAGCACGTCCTCGAGCTCCGGCTCGGTGGTCGCGAGCCCCGTGGCGACGTTCACCACGATCGGGAAGAACGAGATCAGGAACGCCGTCAGGATCGCGGGGATTTCGCCCAGACCGAACCACAGGATGAGCACCGGCACCACCGCGACCTTGGGGATCGAGTTGAAGCCGATCAACACCGGATAGAGGCCGGCGTAGAGCGCCCGGTGCCACCCTACCGCGATGCCGAGAGCGAGCCCGAACACCGTTGCGATGAGAAATCCGGCGAGCGTGGTCCACAGCGTGACGTACGAGTTCTCGATGATCGGCGCGCGGTACTGCCACAGCGCGGCGAAGATGTCGGATGGCGCTGGCAGGATCGTGAGCGGAATGCTGAACACGCGGCAAACGATTTCCCAGAAGAGGAACAGCCCCACGGTGAACGCCGCCGGCGCCCCGATCTTGATTGCAAGCTCGCGGCGATCCATCAATGCCGGCCTCCGATCAGCGCGCGCAACTCGTGGACGATGTCCTGGAACGGCTGCGTGTAGGTGACCTCGAGATCGCGCGGCCGCGGGATCTTCACCTCGCAGCGCTTCACGATCCGCCCGGGCCGGCTGGACATCACGTACACGGTGTCGGCGAGAAACACGGCCTCGCGCAGATCGTGGGTGACGAGCATCACGGTGACCTTGCGCTCGGCCTGCACGTCGCGCAAGGTGCACCAGAGCTCCTCGCGCGTGAAGGCGTCCAGCGCACCGAATGGCTCGTCCAGCATCAGAATCTCGGGCTCGTGAATCAGAGCGCGACAGATCGAGGTGCGCTGCTGCATGCCGCCCGAGAGCTGCCAGGGAAATTTCTCGGTGAATCCGGCGAGGCCGACCGATTCGAGCATCTTGCGCGAACGCTCGAGGTAGGCCGCGCGGTCGGTGCGCAGGCGCCTGCGGTGGGGCTGCACGATCTCCAGTGGGAGGAGCACGTTCTGCACCGCAGTCCGCCACGGCAGCAGGTTCGCGTTCTGAAAGGCCATCCCGACCGACTTGAGGGGTGCCGTCACCGGCCGGCCTTCGACGGTGAGCGTGCCATTGGCTGGCGGATGCAGGCCGGAGATGAGCTTCATCAGCGAGCTCTTTCCGCACCCCGAGGGGCCGACCACGGCGAAGAATTCGCCTTGCGCGACCGAGAGGCTGACGTCCTCGATCGCCTTCACCACGTGCTCGGCGCGACCATAGGTCATCGACACCCGGTCGAGCTTGATCAAGTCATTCATCGCATGCATCGGAACTCGCCAAGAGGGAGACCGCGCGCGGATGCCCCCGCGCACGGTCCTGCGCGAGCAGCGCTACTTGACCATCCGCTGCGCGGGCGGCGGGAGATAGGACGCGTTGAAGATGTCGGAAGCCTTCGGCTTGTTCGTGTACTTGAACGTGACGCCGATCTGATCGATGGAGCGCTCGAGCCGCTTCATGTCCACCCCGCCGAGGCCGTTCTTCCGGACGGCCGGCGTGACATAGTTCTTCGCGAGCGACAGCTTGAGCCGCTCGAGCTCCACGTCGCGCTTGGCGATGGGGTTGCGCTTCATGACCGAGTCGATCGCCGCTTCCGGATCGCGCAACGTCTCCTGGATCCCCTTGATCGTCGCGCGGACGAAGCCCGCGACGGCTTTCGGCTCGTGCTTCATGAAGTCGGGATTCGCCAGGATCGCGTTGCCGTAGAGATCGAGCCCGTAGTCGCTCATCATCAGAACGACGATGTCGTCGCCGGGGATGCCCTGTGCCTTGAGATTCATGAAGGACGAGAACCAGAACCCGGTGATGGCGTCCACCTTGCCCTGCGCGAGCATGGGCTCGCGCACCGGAAAGCCGACGTTCTCGATCTTGACCTTGGATGCGTCGATCTTGTTCTGCTGCACGAAGATCGGCCATTGCGCGTAGGCGCCGTCGGGGGCCGGCGCGCCGAGGATCTTGCCCTCGAGGTCCTTGGGCTTGGCGATCCCGTTCTTCTTGAGCGAGATGATCGCGAATGCCGGTGCATCGTAGACCATCATGACCGCCTGGACGGGGAGGTTGCGCGGATTGTCGCGATACTTGACGAGCACGTTGATGTCGGCGAAGCCCATCTCGTAGGCGCCGGACGCGACGCGATTGATGCCCTCCACCGAGCCCGACCCGGGATCGATCGAGACGTCGAGTCCTTCGGCCTTGTAGTAGCCCTTGTCGATGGCGACGAAGAAGGGCGCCGACGGGCCCTCGAAGCGCCAGTCGAGCGCGAAGCGCACGGGCGTCAGCTTCTGGGCGACGGCGGGCGCCGCGAAAGCGAGCGCGAACAGCGCGCTCAACAGGATAGTGCGGGTGCGCATGGCAATACTCCTCGTGTTCGATGCGGTGTGAGACTGGAAACGGCAGGCAGCCGGCGTCCAATGAAGCCCACCGGAAGATTCCCCCCAAACGCCCGGCGTGCGATACCGGGCGCGATTCGAGCGAACGATTCTACCCAAGCGCGCGGGCTTCGGGTAACTCGCTTCTTCAGTGGATCGACGCACCCTCGGCGAGCCATCGCCCCAAAAGAGTGCGCTCCTCCGCAGTCATCTTGGTGAGGTTGCCGATCGGCATCGCCTGCGTGGCGATCGCCTGCTGATGAATGCGCGGCGCGGCCGCCTGAATGCGCTCGGGCGTATCGAGCATCACGCCACCCGGCGGCTGGGGAAATCCCGGGAAAGTGGGCTTCTCCGCGTGGCAGACGGCGCAGCGCTGGGTGATGATGGGCTGGACGTCCGCGAACTTGATGCCGCCCCCGGCCGATTGCGGCGGCGCTGCCGGCGCCATGAGCACCGCGAGCCCGACCAGGAGCACGGCGGCTACGGCCGGAAGCGCGATCGCGTTCCTGCCCACGTGGCGAAGCACGAAGTACTGCCGGATCAACGCACCGGCGAGCATGATGACCGCGAGCACCGCCCAGGCGTGCTTGCTTCCGTAGGTCATCGGGTAGTGGTTGCTGATCATGATGAAGAGCACCGGCAGCGTGAAGTAGGTGTTGTGCACGCTGCGTTGCTTGCCGACGATGCCGGGCCGCGGATCGGGCGCCTTGCCCGCGCGGATCTCGTTCACCATCTGCTTCTGGCCTGGAATGATTTGAAAGAACACGTTCCAGACCATGATCGTGCCGATGAGCGCGCCGACGTGGACGTAGGCGGCACGGGGACTGAACACCTGGCCGTAGCCCCAGGCTGCGGCGACGACGAGGACGAACACGATGATCGATAGCGCGAGCTCGTTCCTGACGACCTTGCAGAGCGTGTCGTATACGATCCAGCCTGCGACGAGCGAGCCTGCCGAGATCGCAATCGCTGCCGTGACCGAAAGGTCAGCCACCGACCGGTCGATGAGATAGGCATTGGCGCCGTACCAGTAGAGGATCGCGAGGAGCCCCATTCCCGACAGCCAGGTGGTGTAGGCCTCCCATTTCGACCAGTGCAGGTCCTGGCTCAGCGGCTCGCCCTTCGGACCGGTCAGAAATTTTTGACTCTGATAAAAGCCGCCGCCGTGCACGGCCCATAGCTCCCCGTCCACCCCGCGCGCGACGTCCTCGGGGTTCTTCGGGCGCTTCAGCGACAGGTCGAGCATCACGAAATAGAGCGAGGCGCCGATCCAGGCGATTCCGGATATGAAGTGGAGCCAACGAATACCGAGATTGAGCCAGTCGACAACGTAGCTCTCCATGTCAGCTGCTCCGTCAGGCCACCGATACTTCGACGGTGTCACCGTCGCGTATCCCGGCCAGGGCGCGTGGATCGCCCTCGACTTTTCCGAGAACGTTTACCGAGGTGACGAGCCGGCACTCGTCACCCATCGAAACTGGAGTTGGCCCGTAGGGGAGGGCGAGCGAGCTTCCCTCGACCCAGAAGCATACGGTTCCGGGCGGCACGACCTCCCGGGCGTTCTGCTCCTTTTTCGCGCTGACGGGTACCGTGAAATAAACTTCCTCGCCCCAGGTATTGGCGCGGGAACGGGCGGGCAGTGCGGCCACCAGTGCCCGGGTCGTCGCCGTGTCGTCGAGCGCGGCCGCGACCTCGCCTTTGGACCACTTGATCCGGATCCGTGTCACCTTGCCCCCTGGTTGTCGGCATCGAGCAGATCGAGAAAGGCGAGCGCGACGACTTCGGTCGCCCGGTAGAGATCGTCCAGCAGGAGATTCTCGTCCGCGCGATGGCCGTTCGCTTCCTCGAGCGTCCGGGGACCGGCTCCGTAGAGCACTGTCGGAATTCCGGCCTCCGAGTAATGGCGAGCATCCGTGTAGAGGGGCACGCCGTGCGGCTTCACCTCGACGCCGAAGATGTCACTCGCATGGCGAATGATCGCATCGAGGAGTCGTTCCTGTCCTGGCAACGGCGCGAACGGTGCCGCGAACAGGATACGCCGCACTTCGACCCGGATCCCGTCCAGCTTACGCACCGATTCCTTTATGAGTGCGTTCAGAAAGCGCTCCGCGGCGCCCGGGATCTCGTCGGGGATGATGCGCCGGTCCAGTCGGAACACGACGTGATCGGGCACGACGTTGGTGTTGATGCCGCCCTCGATGAGTCCGACAACCATCGTCGGGTGCCCGATGCCCGGAATCTTCGACTCGAGCGCCGTGAGCGCCTTACGATAGGCATACAGATCGTGCAGGATGAGGGCGGCCGCCTCGAGCGCGTCGTGACCTTTCTGCGGTTCCGCCGCATGGCCGGATTTTCCGAACACCTCGACCTCGAGATGCAAACAGCCGTTGTGGGCGGTCGTCACGCCGTACGAAAATCCTGCTGAGAGCGCGTAGTCCGGCTTGGTGATGCCCTGTTCGATCAGCCACTTCGGGCCGATCGCGCCGCCTGCCTCCTCGTCGTACGTGAAGTGGAGCTCGATGGCGCCCGCAAGCCGGGCGCCCGACTGCCGTACCGCCATCAGCGCGAAAGCGTAGGTTGCGAAGTCGGATTTCGAAACTGCCACGCCACGCCCGTACATCCGCCCGTCGCGAATCTCCGCACCGTACGGGTCGGTCGTCCATCCGCGTCCCGGTGGCACGACATCTCCATGCGCGTTGCAGGCGATGGTCGGTCCGCCGGCCCCGAGCTGCTCGCGAACCACGAGATTCGTGCACGAGATCATTCCGTTTTTCCGGACGAGCGCCTCGGGAACCGGGTGGCGCTCGACCGCGAGACCGAGCGCTTCGAGCAGCTGCGCTGCGCGCTCTGCGTGCGGTCGGCAGTCGCCCGGCGGGTTGTCGGAGGGCACCTTCACGAGCTCGGCCAGAAAGCGCGTCTGCGCTGCGCGCTGACCGGCGAGGTATGCGCGGATCTTCTCGCTGGCGCTCATGTCTTTCTCGTCGGGTCGAAGGTCTCGATGAAGCGCAGGAACACCCGCGCCCCGATCTCGGCGTCGGCGACTGTGATCGCCTCGGCGGGGTTGTGGCTGACGCCCTTCTCGCAGCGGACGAAAAGCATTCCGATGTCGGCCAGATCGATCATCGCCATGCCGTCGTGGCCGGCGCCGCTCGGGAGCGTACGCACCGGGAACCCTTCGGCAGTGATCGCCTCGCCGATCTGCGCTTGCAGCCAGCCGGCGCACGGCGCGGACCGGCCTTCGTGCGTCTTCGCGATCTTGATATGCACGCCGCGCCGGTCGCAGATCGCCTGCAT
>JBAVOG010000885.1:0-8123 GCA_049691875.1 Burkholderiales bacterium
GTGAGCGCGTTATCGACATCGGTGTCGTTGGCGAGCACGCCGGCGGCGGCGGCCACCGTCAAGGTGGTGTCCTCGAGGGTGCTGTTCGAATCCGAGGCGGTGACGGTCGGATCGTCGACCGCGGTGACGGTGATGGTGACGGTCGCGGCATCGGAGTTTCCGATGGCATCCGAGGCCGTGTAGGTGAACGAGTCGGACGCAGTGTCGCCGACAGCGAGCGACTCAAATTGGCCGTTGGGGTTGTAGGAATAGCTGCCGTCGCCGTTAACGGTCAGTAGCGCGCCGGAGGCCAACGCAATTTGGACGCCGACGTTGGCGGGATTACCGTTGACCTGGGTAACCGTGAGTTGGGTGGCCACGGACTCGTAGTTGGCCTGGACCTGGGTGTTTGTAAGGGCCGACTCGTAGAAGCGGAATCGCGCGATGTCACCTATGAAGTCGCCGGTGCCGAAGGGCGAGCCGTTGCTATCGGTTCCGAGGGCAGAGCCACTGGCACCAGCCCAGTCGACGCCGTTAAGAACGGTCGTACCTAGAAGGGACCCGTTCACGTACATGCGGACGCCGGTCGCGGGCGTCGACAGATCCAGGACGCCGACGACTTGGATGAACTCGGCCGTCGGATCGCCGCCGCCGATCGCGGTACTCAGGTCGAAGCGGACTTCGTCGGCGGCGGAGCCGTTGTCGCGCGTAGCAAAGACAATTTCTGACCCTTCAAGGTAGATCACAGTCCCGTCAGCGCCTGCCCCGGTCTCGAAGAGGATTGCTGTATTTGTGGCGTTCTGTGGACGGAACCAGAGCTCGAATGACGCGGAGTTGCTTGTCGGGTCTCCGCTGATGCTTTGGAAAGACGGCATCGTGCCGCCGCTGCTGCCGTTTCCGGTGAAGGAGTATGTGGCCGTGATGCCGGGAAGTGCGGATCCTGGCGCGGTGTTGTAGGTGGATTCGGTCCCGAAAGCGCCCAGCACCCAGTCAAAAACGTTGCCGCCGTTGGTTGTGTTGTTCTCGTCCTCCCAGGTGCCGTCACCGTCCGTATCGAGGGTCGCGTCGAAGATCAAGGTGGCCCCGGCGGTCATGGCCGGAACGGTGTTCGTGTCGTTCCCCAGCACGCCGGGCGCAGCTACCGTCAGGACCGAGTCTTCGTCCGTGATCCCGCCATCATCTTGCGCGATAACGTCCGCAACTGTGATCGTTACCGTTGCTGTATCCGAAAGCCCGCCGGTGGTCGTGTAGAGCACGCCGGCCGTTGCCAGATCGACGAGCGACGCGCCGGTGTCAGGTCCGCTGTAGAAGACTGTGAGATCCTCTGCGCCGCCGTTCTCGTAGAACTCGATGACGATGGCGTGGCGCCCCGCGGTCAGCGCGATCGCCCCTGACTGGGTCTGGTACGCGTGGTCGCCGTCATTGTTCACGACCTGAGTGCCATCGACGTAGAGCTTCGAGCCGTCGTCGGACCCGGTCTGGAACGTGTACGTTCCCCCGGTCGTGATCTCGATGTAGCCGATGTAGCGGATGCTGAACTGGTCGAGATCGCCGGGATCGACGCCGTTTACCAGCGTGTCCACGTCGAAATCGGTCGCAATACCCGACGCGTTGCCCGTGCCCGGCGCTGGAATGTTGTCGACACTGGGCCCGGCAGGAACGACGTCGAAATACTCGAAGTTCAGCCCGGGCGTATCGAGCGCGTCCCGCACGCGGTAGACAAAACTGTCGGTGCCGAGAAAACCGCCATTCGGCGTGTAGGTGAACGAGCCATCAGAATTCATCACCAGGATGCCGTTGCTCGGACCGCTGACGGGCGTGGTGTCGACGTAGAGGCTCGCGCCTTCCGGATCGCTGTCCGCTCCGGTGCCGTTGTCGGAGAGGACGTTGCCGTTGATCGCGGTGCCGGGAGTCGTGGCCAATGCGTCGTCTTGAGCGATCGGCGGATCGTCGACGGCAACGACGGTGATCGTGCTCGTTGCAGTGTTGCTCAGCTGGCTCGTGTTATCTGTTACCGTTACTTCGATGATGCGATTTACAGTTGCCGGATTCTGTGAGCTGCTCGAAAAACAAATCTGCTCGATGGCGGTTTCGTAGTCCGCCAGGGTCGCACTACCGGTCAGAACGATCTCGTTCGACGTGAGCGTGGTCGCGGTGATGCCGGCTGGAAGCGCGCCAGCGATCGACAGCGTGTCGCCCGTCTGGGGATTCGTCAAGACAATGTGCGCCTGGGACAGATCGGTGCTGTCGGAATCGATGATCTGCGTCATCGATCCGGCTATCGCGATCGGCGGATCGTCCTCGGTGTAAGTCGTGGCGTAGTTCGGAAACGTGGCGTCGATCAGCAGGTTGTCGACGCGGAACTCCTCGTCGGCGCCGAAGTACTCGTTGGTGATCTGGAAGCGGATCGTGGTGTTCGCCGAAGCGAATGCGCTGATGTCGTAGCTACGCGAGCCATTCGTCGCGAGATCGATGCCGGTGAACGTTTCCAGTGTGGTGAAGCTGACGCCGTCGGATGACAACTGGATCTGGATTGCGTCGACCGAATCGATTCCATTGAACGGTATCTCAAAATCGAACGACAGCGTGGCGCTGTTGGCTCCGGACAAATCGATACTTCGTGTCAAACTTGGACCCACGCCACCGCTGATGTTCTGGAACACCAAGTAACCGTTCTCGATGCGCACATCGCCCGTGGTGGCCGACCCGTTGTCATTGGTTTCACTCCAAGGGCCCGACCAGGGAATCGTTCCGGAGCCAGCCGAGTAATCGGCAGTCGCGAAATCCTGTGCGGCGGTTCCCGACCCGTTGAGTGAGAGCGAAGGCGCGACCGGGACGATCACCGTCACGCTCACTGGAGCTGAGTTAGGTCCCGCGTTACCCGCGACGTCCGTGATCGCTGCGAGCACGTTGAATGTTCCGCCGCCCTGAGCAGTGATGGTAGCGGGTGGCACCGTCACAGTTGCGCTGTCCGCAGTGATATCGGCCCCGGTCAGCGAATATGCGACGGTCTGGGCACCCCAGGTGATCGTCAGGGTATCGCCTGCCTGTGCGCCGGTGCCGGTGAGGCTGACTAGAACCGGCGTTCCATCGGCGCCTTCCGCGGGGTCGATTCCGCCGCCGCCGTTCTCTGGAATCGAGATAATGACCGGTGCGCCGGGCGCAGTCCGATCGAGTGATGCTGAGGCGCCGTCATTCGCGGAGTTGCCCGCGATGTCCGTGACTGAGGCGGTAATCGTGAGCAGCCCTTCGTTCAGGCCACCAAGATTGAGCCCGGCGACGGTATATGCGCCCCCGACAACGGCGGCGTTTCCGACGACCGGCGGATTCACGCCATCGGTGATGCTCACCGTGACAATCTGACCGTCTTCGACGTTGGTGACAGCACCGGAGATCGACACGGATCCTTCTTCTGTTCCGTTGATAAGCCCGTTGCCGCTGACCGGGTTCGTAATGGTCAGGCTTGCCGAAGTATCGAGCGTTACTGGCAGCGCTACCGATGGCGCAGACGTGTCGCCAAACGTGTCCGTGATGGTTGAAGTCAGAGTCTTCACCCCGTCGGCGCCGAGGGGGGCGAGCGTCACGTCTACGAACCCGCTAGCGATGTCGGGAGCAGTAAGGACTACGCCTCCGACGAGGACTGCGTTCGAGTAGATGTTGACGGTATCGCCAACGGCCGGCGCGAAATCGCCCGTGCCGTTCAAAGTGACGCGAATATCTGGCGTCGCGTCGTTTGTTAGGTCGTCGGTGCTCGATGCGCCGGTGTCGGAGATGGCGAGCAGGTCAAGGCCCGGCGCGGCCGGCGGATCGTTCACCGCGATGACATTGACCGTGGTGGTGGCGGTACCGGTGCCCGCGCCGGCGCTGTCGGAGTTGGCGTCGGTAAGCGACCATGTGATGGTGCGTGCGGTCCGGGTGCCGTTGAGCGTCGGATCATCCGAGGTGCTCGAGAAGGCGACCGTGCGCAGCAGCGTCTGATAGGTGGCCAGTGCGACGTTGCCCGTGAGCGTGAGCACGCCGGTGCCAGAGTTGTAGTTGGCCGTGATGCCGGCCTGGTTGGTCCAGGTGAGCGTGTCGCCCGCCACGAAGCTGCCCGCGGAGATGGTGACCGACCCCGAGGCGATCTGGGTGTCGTCGACGTCGGTGACGGTGAGCGCGGGCTCCAGGGTCACCGCGGCGGCGTTCTCCGTGTAGCTGCGCGTGGAGCCGGCGCCGCCGATCACCGGAGCGTCGGTCAGGGGGGCAATGGTGATGATTCCGCCCTGATTCGCTGTCAGGGCTCCCCCGGCACCCGTGTTGCCGCCGTCGTTGAGGGTGATCGTGAGTGCGCGAGTCGTGGCGGTGCCGTTGACGGTCGGGTCCTCCGACGTGCTCGCGTAGCGCAATTGCCCGATCAGGGCCTGTACCGCCGTCGGGATCGCATTTCCGTTCAGGCTGATGACGAGGTTGGCTGCACTGCCGCCAGCGAAGGTGCCGATCGTCACCCCACCGTAGGTCACATTTGCCCCGGACACGCCAATCTGCCCCGCGCCGGAACCCTGGTTGTTGATCGAGAGGACGTCACCTACAACGTAGGCCGTGAACGCAACAGTCACCGATCCGCCGTTGAAGTTACTTGCGTCGACATCGCTTACCGTGGCGCCCGAAACGAGGCTCACTGCGGCGCCATTCTCAGTGAAGGTCACACCGCTCGCGGTCCCGGTGAACACCGGTGCGTCGTTGACGGCGGAGACAGTGACCGCGATGGTGTCGGTGGCGCCGGAAAACGCCGTAGTGCCGCCGGTCGTCGCGGTCGAGACCTTGGTCGCCGCGATGCCCGACGTTTGATCCCAGGCTCGCATGGTCACGCCAGATGCTACGGAGCCGTTGTAGTCGGCATTGGGTGCGAAATACAGCCGCGTAAGACCATTGTCTGCGAGCAGCAGGGACTGGGCGGTGCTCACTGCGCCAACCGGCGTCCAGGTGGATCCGTTGTCGATCGTGAAATACCAGGTTCCGTTGGTTTCGTCGCTGGCGATGAGTGCAATGCCCTTTGGCGCTGTCGCACTATCCGGATCGGTGATCCCGCCCGTGAAAGCTGACACGAGCGACCCGACCGCTCCACTCGGGATGCCCGCGTCCTCGACGAGAGAAATTCCGAGGACGGTATCGGCGAGGACTGGGGCGTCGTTGGCATTCTGGTTGGTGTTCATCGTCATGGTGCGCGCAGTCGCGTCCATGTCGATTCCGCCATTTGCGGTGCCGCCGTCGTCGATCACGCGGAAGGTCCAGGAGCGGTTTCCCGTATCGGCCTGATATTGGAACCGTCCAGCATTGATATCGGCGATGGAGATGGTCGTTCCGGCCGTGACCAGCGCGCCGTTCAATCGCAATGTTGCGGTGCCCGCGGGAACGGTAACGACTCTCACGCCAGTAAACGCGTTAGGAGGAGAGTCGTTCGGGTCAGTGAAGCCGAAATCTGCTGCCGTGTAGGTGTACAACACGTTGTCCGGCATCGAAATCGTTCTGTTCGTTCCAACGGGCGCATCGTTAACCGAGACGACTACGATCGATGCGGTATCGGTGGCCATCGAGAATGCGGTCGTTCCCCCGTTCGTGGACGTGTTCGCGGTCCCGCCGTTCGCGCCGCTCGTCTGATCCCACGCGCGGAATGTGATGGCGTCCGATATCGTGCCGTTGAAATTGGCGTTCGGGCGGAAATAGATGCGGGTGTTCGCGTCGGCCGCCAGGAGCCTCGACGCCGCTACCGATCCCGTGAACGTGGTCCAATTTCCGCCGTTGTTGGTCGAGTAATACCAGGTGCCGTTCGTATCGGTCGCGGTGATCGCGATGCCCTTGAGGGCGCTTGCTCCATCGGGATCGGTCTGTCCGCCCACGAGGGTCGATACGAGCGTGCCGACCGCTCCGGATGGGACGGCCGCGTCCTCATTCACGCTCGCGAGCGCGACAACCGTGTCCGCAAGCACCGGCGCATCGTTGACTGCGATAACGTTGACCGTGCTGGTAACGGTGTTCGAATTTATCAGGCCGTCATTGACGGTGTAGCTGACCGTGCGTGCGAGCGTGCTCGGCGCATCGCTCGAGTTGTAGTACGTCACTGCCCGCAGCGCGATCTGCCACTCCGCCAACGTGGCTGTTGCGCCGGCCGAGGTAAGCGTCAATACCCCAGTGCCCGAGTTGTAACTGCCCGCGATGTTCCCCATGCCGGCGCCGTTGACGAACCCCAGCACGTCCTGGCCGCTCGCGAAATTACCAGATACGGAGACCGTAGCGCTCGCAAGCGTTGAGTTGTCCACGTCCGATACGGTGAGTGACGTATTGATTGGCGCGGCCGCCTGGTTCTCCGTGTATGCGAGCGTGCTGCCGGTCGCGAGTACCGGCGCGCGGTTTGCCGTGAATATGATGTCGTGAATACCGATCGCTTGCTGGAATCCCGGATTGTTGTTTTGGTAGCGGAGGGTGATCTGAGTTATCCCGGACTGGTTGAACGTGACGACTGCCGTGCCGTTCTGTGCGCCCGCACCGGTATTGTTTGCGGGTGAATTGCCTGTGAGGGTATTCCCGCCGGTCAACGTCCAAGTCGGTGTCGTGACCCCTGTGTATGGAACGACCGACGAAGGATTGATCGTGCCGGATCCGTTCACACCGTTTACTGTGACCTTGTCGATGAAGCCGCCCGCACCTCCTGTATCAATGTCGAAGATCGGGAACGAGACGTTGCTCACTCCGCCCGGGTGTGAAAAGTTGATGGTGATATCGATGTACTCGCCCGTGGACTGGAACGAGTTTGCAAAGACCTGCAACGCTTGTTCAACCGGCGAGAGGTTTCCCGTGTTGTAGGTAGTATCGTCTGGATAACCGACGTTGAGCCGATTGGTGCTTCCAGTGAGTGCGATCGAGACCGTGCCGCTTCCGACCGTAAAACTCCCGGTCGTGCTCGACGTGGTCCAGTCCACGGCGTCCCAATCGAGCTGCTCGCTCGCGAGAACGTTGTTCCACTGGGCCTGCTCCTCGGCGCTTACCGCAACCTGGGTCTTGATCGCCCCGGTGGTGAATTCCAGCGTCCAGTTGCCTCCTAGAACCGCGCTACCCGTGGCGTCCGCGCTCGCGGCAACGTCGGTCTGCGTGAGGTCGGCGAGCCGGTCGATCAGCGCGCGGCCGCGGGCGCTGCCGGCGAGGTCACAGCCGTAGAAGAGGAGGTCGCCGTCGTGCTTGAGGGCATGCCCCCAGCTCGCGACCGCCTCGATGTTCGCCGCGAGCGTATTGGCGTTCAGCCAGGAGCTGCCGAGCTGGATCGCGCCATCAGTGCCGTGGGTGATGAAGTGCACCGCATCGACTTGGACGCGGTCGGCGAGGGCCTCGGTGACCTGCACGATGCCGTCGCGACTCGCATCGAGAACGATGATTTCGAAGCGACGCGAGCCGTTGGAATTCTGGTTGAGGTCGGCGAGCAGACTGTCCAGATTCGGAACGCCGGAGTCGACGAAGACCACTTCGTGGCGGTCCGCGAGCAGCGCGCCCGTGGCGGCAGGCTGGTCGGTGAGGAGCGAGGAGACGATCGATTCGCTGAGGAGCGAATTCGAGAGCGGCGCGGGATCGGCCGGAAGCGGGACGAGATCGGCCGAGAGGAGCTGACGTGGTTCCAGCTCCTCCATTGCAACCCTTCGCGCGCTTCGCGTTGTTCTCGTACGCTTTGCCATTCAATCCTCCGCGCCGGCCTGCGCGGAAACTCTCCGAAATTCAACATGCAAGAGACATACCGCGGCCGAATCGGTTGCTCGCATGTGCCCGGTCTTCTGATAGGCGGTCACCCGCGCGGAACGGGCGGTTGGACGTTGCTTTTTGCTTCTTCTAGCTTGTGGCCGACCGGTTGGCCTCAGTAGCTTGCGTTCATTCTCAGGAAAATTCGATAGAGGACTGTTTTAAAGCGGGAAAATAGCGGCTTTAGGCGGACGTGCCAAGCCAATTCTTGGCGCGGCAAGGGATTTATCCGTGAGGCGTTGTGATTAGTTCACACGCGCGGAAATTAGGCAGTTAGTGAATACTCACAGTCGAGATTTCGACAGAGTCAGTGGGGCCGAGGGTCCTCCCCGGGTTACGCCCGGGTGATCACAAATTTGGCGCCCTGGCGGTGGGGCACGTAT
>JBAVOG010000886.1:0-3424 GCA_049691875.1 Burkholderiales bacterium
GGGCAGCGGCGTGCGCGGTCTCGCGCCGGGCGTGAAGCTGCGCAGCTATCGCGTGTTCGGCAAGGGAAAAGAGTCGGCCTCCAACTTCGCCATCCTGAAAGCGATCGACCGGGCCGTGGCCGACGGATGCGACCTCATCAACATGAGCCTCGGCGGCGGAGAACCCGACGATGCGACTTCGGCGGCGATCGCCGATGCCCGTGCCCAGGGTGTCCTCGTGATCGTGGCCGCCGGCAACGACGGGCACGCGCCGGTGAGCTTCCCCGGTGCGGACCAGTTGGCGATCGGCGTGAGCGCAATGGGACGCAAGGGCACCTACCCGCGCGATTCGGCGCATCGCGCCGAGGCGATGCGACCGTACGGACGCGACCGCAAGAACTTCATCGCGGCATTCTCGAACATCGGCCCGGAGATCGACCTGACCGGTCCGGGCGTGGCGATTGTCTCCACCGTCCCGAGCGGATACGCTGCGCTCGATGGCACGTCGATGGCCTGCCCCGCGGCCACCGGCGCGGCAGCGGCCCTCCTCGCTCGCAACCGGAAAATCCTCAAGATGCCGCGCGGCCCGGCGCGCTCGGACGCGATGGCGCAGATCGTATTCGCTGCGGCGCGCGAGCTGGGTTTCGGCGCGATCTACGAAGGGCGCGGAATGCTATGATGGTTCGCGGCCATGGCGAAGTACATTCTGCGATTCACCGGTAGCGGCGAAAAGCCCGCAGCCGACGTGAAGAGCATCCGGAAACGCGCGGGCGTGACGATTCTCGACGAAGCGCCGCGCATGCTGCTCGTCCAGTGCGCAAAGCCGCGCGCCAGGCAGCTCGTCGACGATCTCGAGAACTGGGTGATGAGCGAGGAGCGCTCCGTCGAGATTCCCAATCCGCGCCCGAAGGTTCGCTCGAAGCGCGCGGCTTGAGATTGGTTGGGTAAGCTTGCGAGGCACTCTCCCCTCATTTTCAAGGAGAGGTCCGCCCGCGGGGCGGGGGTTGGTTGGAGTTTCCATCAAAAGTACTCACCACCCCGTCCGCTTCGCGTCCACCCCACCTCGACGAGGAGGGGACAACTAGACCATCCCACCTCAACGAGGAGCGGAAAATGATCTCTACGGCCAGGCTCATTCCTTGAGCCACCCACACGCGCATTCTCCCGCGGAACATGATCCCACCTAGACACAACGCCCCGGAACTGAAATCCCGCCGCCGCGATCTGCGCGCAAGCCTGACACCCGCAGAATCCCTGCTCTGGCATCACCTGCAGCGAAGCAAGCTCCAGGGACGCAAGTTCCGTCGGCAGCACAGCGTCGGGCCCTTCGTGCTCGATTTCTATTGCCCGTCCGAGCGTCTTGCCGTCGAGCTCGATGGCACCGCACATGACCACGGCCTTGCGATACGCCGCGACGTGCTGCGAACCACTTACCTCGCGGCCACGGGGGTCAGGGTGATCCGATTCGAGAATCAGGCCGTCGTGCGCAATCCGGATGGCGTGCTTGCGTCGATCATGCGCTGCTTCGGCGCACCGCTCGGGCGCGCGCACGTGTTGCCCGACGAGTAAGCGACGCGCACCGGCTGACTAGCTGCCCACGGCGTCCGTGACGCATTTCTTCACGAAGGCACGCTTGGCGGACCCGTCGAGCTCCTTCTTCTTCGCCTGCGCCTCGCAACTCTTCTTCGCGTCCTCCTCGCACTTCTGCATGAAGTACTCCTGGGCGTGGCTCCGGAGCTTCTTCTCGTTTGCTTGCGCGACACATGTTGCGGCGCCTACCTGGCCAGCAAGTGCGGCCAGCACGAAAAACGCGATTGTCTTCTTCAATTCGAAGCTCCAGTTGCCGTCTGAAGGATGTTGCGTTCCGCGCAGGACCGGTCGGTATGGAAGGGAAAGCGCCTCCGCGTGATCGTTGAAATACGCATTCCGCCGAGAACGGGAAGCGAGTGTCGAATTGTCATACAGGCGGCGTTCCCCTAAGTTTACAACCCCTTGGAACGCATGAATTTAACGTTTTGGCACAAATACTGCTCAGTGCCTTCCCTTGCAAGGGCGCAACGGCATCGTGCGAAGAATCCGGCCAGCGGATCGATCGACGTCGACACACCGAATCGCATCAGAGGGGGAAAGCACCATGGCATCCTGCACGCGTCCCGCAATCCATTTTCTCGCGCTACTGCTACTGTTTCTGCCAGGAGCGACGCACGCGGGACCCCTCAATCTGTACGTGCTGGGCGACAGCCTGCTCGACTCGGGCAACGCCTACTTGATCACGCAAAACGTCTACCCGCTCCCGCCCTACGCCCAGCGATTCAGCAATGGCCCGGTCGCATCGGAAGTCCTCGCAGCGAATCTCGGCGTGACGGCCATTGCCTCCGAGCTTGCCGGCGGGACGAACTATGCGACCGGCGGCGCGACGAGCGGCGTTGCAAACTTCGCGGGAATTGCGTACGGCGGTCTCGCGTTGCCACCGCCGTTCAACGGCCCGCCCAATCAGATTGCCTTGCTCTCGACATCGACGACCGGTGGACTCACGCAGCAAGTCGGTCTCCTCGCGGGTGCGCCTCCGCCCGACATCGGCTCGTCGCTAGTCCTCATATGGGCCGGCGCGAACGATCTGTTCCTCACGTCGGCCCTGGTGGCTAACGGATCTCTGCCTCTCGCGCCCGAGACGTTCATCATCGCGGCCGATTCGGCAGCGGCCAATGTTGAAAATGCAATCACGGCTCTGATCGCGGCAGGCGCACGAAACATCCTGGCCGTGAATCTCCCGGACCTCGGGATGATTCCCGCGGGGACCGATCCGGCGAACCTGTTGAGCCCCTTCTGGTCGGCCTACACCGCGGAATTCAATGCACAATTTCTGGACGCGGCCTATCTCGCTGGGCTGGATCCATCCGTGAAGCTCACCGAATTCGACGCGTTCGAGCTGTTCAACGACGCGATCGCCAATCCGGGAAAGTACGGCTTTACCAACGTGACCGATGCCTGCCTTCCGACCGCGGGACCGTTACCGATCGCGGCGCCGTGCGCGAACCCGGACGAGTACCTCTTCTGGGACAGCGCGCACCCAACTGCCGCGGCCCATCAGCTCATCGGGGACCTGTTCTACGCGGCGATACCCGAACCTGCGTCGCTGGCTTTGATCATGGCGCCGCTTGCGCTGTTGATCCTGCGTTCTCGACGCCAGCCAGATGCCGTCCGGCGATCCAGCCGAACGTCATCGCGGGGCCGAGGGTGATGCCGGGACCGGGATACGCGCCGCCCATGATGCTCGCCGTGTCGTTGCCGACCGCATAGAGGCCGGGGATCGGCTCGCGGCGCGCGTCGAGGACGCGCGCGTGACGGTCGGTGCGAATGCCGTCGTAGGTGCCGATCTCTCCGACCACCACTTTCACCGCATAGAACGGCGGCTTGGTGAGCGGCGCAAGACACGGATTGGGCT
>JBAVOG010000887.1:0-1852 GCA_049691875.1 Burkholderiales bacterium
CCTCTGGCGAGGGGCAATGGGTGCAGTCGAACCTGCTGCAGGCGCAGATCGGCCTCATGGACTTCCAGGCCGCGCGCTACCTCCGGACCGGCGATGTTCCGCAGCAGGTCGGCAACGATCACCCGCACTCGATGCCGACCTCCGCGTACCGGACGAAGGACGGCTATCTCAACGTTGGCGCATCGGGGACGGTCATCTTCCAGCGCTTCTGCAAGGCGATCGGTCGCGAGGACTGGACGCAGCGGCCGGAGTTCGTCGACGAGAAGGCGCGCGCCGCGAACCGCGCACAGCTCAACGTCGAGATCGGGCAGATCCTGGCCACCCGGACCACCGCCGAATGGAGCGTGCTTCTGAACGAGGCCGGCGTCCCTTCGGGTCCCATCTACACCATGGACGAGGTGTTCGCCGATCCGCAGGTGCGGCACCTCGGCGCCGCGGCGACAGTTAAGCATCCGGTGCTGGGCGCGATTCGCATCGTCAACCAAGTCGTCAAGCTGTCGCGCACGCCGGCCTCGATCGCGCACGCGACACCGGAGCTCGGCGAGCACACCGACGAGATCCTCACCGAGCTCGGCTACGCCGCCGAGGACCTGGCTGGGCTCCGCGAGCGAAAAGTCATCTGACCGGGAGGCGACGTGTCGAATCCGCGCGTCGAATATCGATTCTCGACGCCGCGCGCGCTGATTACACCGCCGCACGGCGGCGCGCGCTGCGCACCGACTTGCGCAGCGGCACGCGCAGCGCGTGCAGCTTGTGCAGCGTTATCCGGCGCACCTCCGCCTTGCTCGAGGCGATGTGTGCCGTGAGGAGCAATTTGGCCTCGCGATAGCTCCGCGCGAGGAGCGCCTTCACGATCGCGGCATGTTCCTCGTAGGTGTGCCGGATACGCTCACGCTCGGTGAAGTCCAGCCGGCGGATGATGCGGATGCGCTCGGTGATGTCGTGGTGCACGCGCGCCATCTCGTGGTTTCCGGCGGCGTCGACGAGCGTCGCGTGAAACCGCTCGTCGAGCTGCGCAACCTTCCAGGGCTCGGTCAGCCGCTTTGCCGCCGGGACCAGCCATACGCGCCTCAGCGTATCGAGCTCGGGAACTCTTTCGGCCATGCACACCCGCTTGGCTGCCGCCAGCTCGAGCACGGTCCGCAGATCGTACAGGTCCTCGAAGACCGCGAAGTCGAACGGCCGCACGTTCCAGCCGGAACGTGGCGCAACGTCGATGTAGCCCTCGCGCTGCAGCTTGTAGAGCGCTTCGCGCACCGGCGTGCGCGAGACCCCCAGCCGGCCGGCGATCTCGTTCTCGCTGAACCGCTCGCCCGGCAGCAGGGCGAAATCGAAGATGTCGTCCTTGATCTGCCGGTAAACCGTGTCCGACAGGTTGCTGCGAGGCTTTTTCATCCCCGCATTCTATTGGGGATCGGTCTGTCGGGTATCAGTCGGGCACGATCCGTGTGCCCGCCTCGCCGCGCAGCGCCCGCGCGACGTTCGGCGGATCGGTGATCAATCCGAACTTGCCGCCGCCACTCACGAAGTCGATCAGCGCCGCCACCTTCGGGCCCATGCTGCCCGCGTCGAACTGATCGTCGGCGCTGTGCCGCTTCGCCTCCGCGATCGTCATCCGGTCGACCCAGCGCTGCGTGGGCTTGTTGAAGTCGAGCGCCACCTTCTCCACACCGGTCGGCAGGATGAGCGAGTCGGCGCCGAGCGCGCGGGCAAGGAGGCTGGAGGCGAAATCCTTGTCGATCACCGCTTCGACGCCGCAAAGGTCGCCGTGATCGTCCTCGATCACCGGAATGCCGCCGCCGCCGCACGCCACGACGACCCGCCCCGCGTGCGCGAGCTCGCGGATGATCTC
>JBAVOG010000888.1:0-14407 GCA_049691875.1 Burkholderiales bacterium
GCCTGGCGCTGCGTGCCGAGGCTGCGCGCGCCGCCGAAGCGCCGAGCCTCGGCATCGGTCGGGAACAACCCGGCAACCATCACGGCGGCGAACATCGCTGCAAAGAATGCCTTCATGGTCTTCCTCCAGTCATCGATGGCGCATCTTAGCGAATCGGGGCGCGCGGCGGTGCTAGTATTTGAAGCCGCGGTGCAAGGCGACGACGCCGGCGGCGAGATTCCAGTATTCGACGCCTTCCAGCCCGGCAAGTTCCATCATGGCTTTGAGCGCCGCCTGATCCGGGTGCATGCGGATCGATTCGGCGAGATAGCGGTACGCTGCCTCGTCCTTCGCCACCCGGCGGCCGATCCAGGGCAGGACCTTGAACGAGTACCAGTCATACGCGGGCGCGAGTGGTTTCGCCACTTTCGAGAACTCCAGCACGAGAAGCCGGCCGCCCGGTCGCAGCACGCGCCGCATTTCCGCGAGCGCGCGGTCCTTGTGCGTCATGTTGCGCAGTCCGAACGCGACACTCACGCAGTCGAAATGGTCCGCAGGAAACGGCAACGCCTCGGCATCGCATTGCGCGAGCGGAACCACCGCTCCCGCGTCGAGCATCCGGTCGCGCCCCACCCCGAGCATCGCGTGATTGATGTCGGTCAGCCAGACTTCGCCCTGTGCTCCCACGCGCTTCACGAATGCACGCGCGAGGTCGCCGCTGCCACCTGCCACGTCGAGCACCCGGCTGCCGGCGCGCACGCCGCTCTTCGCAACCGCGAACGCCTTCCACAGCCGGTGCAATCCGCCCGACATGAGGTCGTTCATGAGGTCGTAACGCGTCGCGACGGAATCGAAGACGCCCGCGACGCGTTCGGCTTTCTCGCCTTCGCTGACCTTTTGGTAGCCGAAGTGGGTTTCGCTCATGAGGTAGCTGGAGTAGGACGTGTTACCGGGTGAGACTCGCCAGCGGTGCGTGGCGCCCGGGGTCGCGGCCATCATACCCGACCTGTCGGAGCAGTCACGGGCCTGCCGTACTGCCGTAACCAAACCGTAACAGAATCACCATACAATGGTCTCCTGTTGGTATAAAGCCTTTATTTTTAACGCCTAACTCCCAAGGTCCCACGGTGCCAGCTGCAATCCTCGTCGTCGAAGACGAACCAGCGATCCAGGAGCTGCTCGCGGTCAACCTGGAGCATGCCGGCCACAGTGTCCTGCGCGCGCGCGACGCCGAGCAGGCGGCACAGCTCGTCCGTCACGCGCTGCCTGATCTGATCCTGCTCGACTGGATGCTGCCCGGGCAGTCGGGCGCACTGTTTGCGCGCGAGCTGCGGCGCGACGAGCGCACCAGGCAGGTCCCCATCATCATGCTCACGGCGCGCGGCCAGGAACAGGACAAGGTGGCTGGACTGGACGCGGGCGCGGACGACTATGTGACCAAGCCGTTTTCCCCGCGTGAGCTCCTGGCGCGGATCAAGGCGGTGCTGCGCCGACGCGCACCGCAGCGCACCGAAGAGCCTGCGGAGGTCGGCGGCCTGCGTCTCGACCCGGCGACCCATCGCGTCACCGCCGCGGGCCGGAATCTCGAGCTCGGACCCACCGAGTTCAGGCTCCTCCATTTCCTGATGACCCATCCGGAGCGGGTGCACAGCCGTGCCCAGCTGCTCGACCGCGTGTGGGGCGATCACGTCTTTCTCGAGGAACGCACCGTGGACGTGCACATCCGCCGCTTGCGCAAATCGCTCGAGCTGACGGGACACAACCGCCTGATCGAGACCGTGCGCGGCAGCGGCTACCGGCTGGCTGCGCATCCTACCGCCGAAGTCTGAGCCGCGCGCCGCGCGGAGCGCCGCACGCTACGCGATGCATCACGGCATAATCCGGCCCGGTGCCTCCTGATTCGATCGAAGCCGGCGCGCGAGGCCAGGCGTGAACTTCATCTGGACGCGCACGGCGGCCATCCTGGGAAGCGCGCTCGGGGCCGGGCTGATCGTCTGGCCGTTGTTCGGCGCGCTGTGGGGACTTGCGACCCTCGCGCTCGGGCTGTTCGCGGCGCTGGTCTTTCACCTCCGTAATCTCCACGCGCTTCTCGCGTGGCTGCGCGACCCGCTCAAGAACCCGGTGCCGATCGGTGCTGGCGTGTGGGAGCACGTGTTTGCCGGCCTCTACCGGCTGACGCGCTCGTTCGCGCAGCAGCGCAACCGGGTGACCGGTCAGCTCGCACGATTCCGGAGTGCGGCGCAGGCCATGCCGATCGGCGTGGTCGTGCTGGACGACGAGGACCGGATCAGCTGGTGCAATGTCACGGCGGAGCGCATGTTCGAGCTGGATGTGCGCACGGACGCCGGCCAGCCGATCCTGAATCTTATTCGTCATCCTGCATTTGCAAATTATCTCAAGGGGGGCGTCTACGAAGAGCCGCTCACGCTCCGGATCGTGCGGGGCGAGGCGCTCGCCCTGTCCGTGCGAATCGTGTCATACGGACACGACGAGAAGCTGCTGCTCACGCGCGACACCACGCAGGCCGAGAAGATCGAGACGATGCGGCGCGACTTCGTGGCGAACGTGTCGCACGAGCTGAGGACGCCACTCACGGTGGTGAGCGGCTTTCTCGAGACTTTCTCGGAAGGCAACATCAAGCCGGATGACCCGCGCGGACGCCAGGCGCTGGACATGATGCGCAGCCAGACCGACCGGATGCTGCGCCTCGTGGAGGATCTGCTGATGCTCTCCTCGCTGGAGACGAGCTCGATGCCTGCACGGGAAACCGTCATCGATGTCGAGGAGTTGCTGAGCGGGATCGTCGAGGATGCCCGGGTCCTTTCCGCGGGGCGCCACCACGTCCAGCTCCACGTCGGCGAGCCGGCACGGCTGGTGGCCGACGAACACGAGATTCGCAGTGCGTTCGCCAATCTGGTCTCGAATGCGGTCCGCTACACGCCGCAAGGCGGAAGAATCACGCTCGGGTGGGGTCAGCGCGGAGACGAGGGCGTGTTCAGCGTCGAGGACACCGGGATTGGAATCGAGCGCCGCCACATCCCGCGGCTGACCGAGCGCTTCTACCGGGCCGACACGAGCCGGTCGCGCGACACCGGGGGCACCGGACTCGGGCTCGCGATCGTGAAGCACGTGCTCACGCGCCACCAGGGGCGGCTCGAGATCGAGAGCGAGCTCGGACGCGGCAGTCGGTTCGAGGTGTTATTTCCGGCGCGACGCGTGCACGTCACGCCACCTTCACAAGATCAACCGGCGCTGGAAAAGCTCACCCGATCGTAGTCGTAACCGTGCTGGATCAGCGCGGTCAGCTTCACGCGCTGGGGATGATCGTCGATCCGCATTTCGAGCTCGCGGCCGCGCTGGTACCAGCCCGACGGCAGGACGAGCGCACCCGCCATCGTCGACGTGCCGGGAATGATGAATGCCTGCATGTACGGTTCGGGCGTCGACATGGTCGCCGAGCGGACGGCGATCGCATTGGCGAGTCCCGGCAACGCCTGGGCGCCAAGCATCAGCGACCGGTCGAGGCCGACCATCAGCCAGCGGACCTCGCAGAGGATGAAGCTGCGAGCGCCCTGCGGCTTGAGGGCGATCAGTTGCAGCTGCGCGATCCGCTCGCCCATTCCCTTGCGGCGCAGGCGAAAGCCGTTGGCGCTCTCGTCGAGTGTCTCCCAGGTCTCCGATACGAAGCCGGTCTGCGTGCCGCCCGTGTCGGTCGCCGGGCCGGCCGTTCCGTAGATATGGATCTGCTCCGCATCGCGCCGCGAATAGTCCCAGTGGCGCGACGCGTTCCGGAACACCTTGCCGCTGATCGCGACGTGAATCGATTCGAACCCGCACGTGAGCTCGGTGCGGCCCGGCACCAGGCGGCGGGTGAACTGGCGAGTGGCCGGCGCCTCGATCCATGCACGCAGGAGCGTGGCCAGCAACCGTCCCGCGTCGGGCTGCGCGCAGTCCTTGCCCAGCCCAAGCGTCTGCGGATCCTGCCCCTCATCGAGTTTCTTGACGCGGCTCTTGACGCTGCGGCGCAGATTGTGCACGTCGAGGAAACGCATGTCGGGGTTGGCCGATGCGGTGTCCTGCCAGGTGGGCGCGGTGCTGCCGGTGAGATCGACCGCATAGCCCTGGTCTTTCTCGGGTGCGAGGCTCAGGTCGACTTTGTAGGCCCACATACTGGCCCAGCGGCGCGTCCAGGCGAGCTCGCGGGCCCCCAGTCCATACGGGTGCGCGAGATGCAGCAGCAATGCACGCACGTAGACTTCGGCGCAGCTCGACACCGACTTGGATTTGCGGCCCGCCGCGATGGTGCGCATGATGTACCCGCCCGCTTCGGCCGTGTGATAGAGCTGATGCAGGTCGCGCCAGACGTCACTGTCGATCTCGCGGCGGCAGCGGTAGTGCACGAGCATGAGCTCGGCCACGCAGTCGAGCGCCCGCTGCGCGATCAACGCTTCCTTGCCGATCAGGTCGGGAGAGCGATCCTCCACCGCGCTGCGCAGCAGCCTGCGGTAAGCACGCCCGAGCGAGCCCCAGAGGTCATAGACCTGATCGAAGGCGGTCGCCTCAAAATCCTTGAGGGGCAGCGGGCGCCCCGAGAACTTCTTGCTGTGCTCGGACTGCGCGACCACTACCGGCTCCCGCAGGCGCTCCAGAATCTCGAGCATCGGTCCGTCGGAGGGCGGCGCGTCCTCCAGCGACTCGAGCAGCATGGTGAGCTCGTGACAAGCCTGGCGCGGATCGGCGAGCGGCGCGCGCGTGAGCCACACTTCCGCGCTCTTGAGATCGCTCAAGGGCGGTTGATGCGTCGGCGCAAAGCTGGGTGTCTTCACGTTATTCTCCGTCTCGAACGGCGGGCGACGCTGAATTCCCCATGAGCCGCCGACTCATGTCTCCGCTCCCGACGCCGCAATGACCCAGATTCGACACGAATCTCGACACGAATGGGCACCCCCTCGGCCGGGTCCGGACCGGTCTATGACATTGGAGTATAAGGCCCCCCGCGCCCGCGTGGATGGGAACTGCTGCGCACTCCGGCCCGGCTGGGGCGGCCCGGCGCCCGGGTCCTGACAGTTTCTTGAAAAACCCGGCGCATGCCCACAGGGGGATATACAAGGGGACTTTCCCCCTTGCCCGTGCGCCCGGGGGTTTGTCCTGTGTGCCGATCCCGTTGATCGAAGCGGCGGCGCCACGCATTTATCGACAGCCTGCTAACCGGGATCCAGGCGCTCCGCGAGGCGCCGACCCAGTGCCGCAGCGTCGAACTCCCGCGGCGGCGAGTGACTTCTGGACGGTGCTGCCCAGACCGGAGCGGGAAAGTGTCGGTCGTCCCGATACCGGGGAATGACGTGCCAGTGGACGTGGGGCACCACGTTTCCCAGGGAGGCGAGGTTGACCTTGTGCGGCATGAGCTGAACGCGCAGCGCGGCCTCCACCTCGAGCACGACCCCCATGAGATGCTGCTGCTCGTCCGAGGCCAGGTCGGTCATCTCGCGCACGTGCCGCTGGAGAATGACCCGGCAGTAGCCCGGGTAATCGGGATCGTCGACCGCGACCACCCGGCAGAACCGGTCCCGCCAGAGCACGACACCACCGTCTTCGCGGCAAAGCTCGCAATCCTCACGATCCCCGGGATTGCCCGTCGGATTCTCTTTGGTCGCCACCTTTCCAGCCGCTCCCTTCTCAGTCCCCATCTCCTTGGTCTCCGACTCTTTCGTCACCGTCATTCTGGTCCCGAACTGGCAGGGGTGGTGGCTGTTGCGCGGGCGGGGGAAAAACGTCGCGGTAGCTGGCGTAGAAGCTCGCGAAGAGCGTCGGCACGAGCGCGATGAGGAACATCACGATCAAGGTCGGCACCACCGTTTGCGCGGTCGGCGAGCCGTGCAGCAATGCGCCCAGAAAGGCGATCGACATTCCGGGTATCAGCGTGCCGACGCCGAGAATCGCCATGCCGTAGAGCAGGAATGCCCGCCAGTTTGCGAGCATCGCGAAGAAACTGTAGAACAGCGCCTTGGTCGCGGACATCCCGTTCCACGCGGCAAGCACGGGCGCGAACCAGAACGCGGCGAGAATCGGCAAGTAGAGCGCCATGCCGAGCAGCGCGGCGCCGGACAACGAACCATTCCGGAACGCGGCTTCGGGAATCGGCGTGCCGAACATCATCCAGCGCATCAGGTGACCACCGTCCGCGAACTGGGTCAGCGCAAGGCTCGAAGTTGTGGCGGCCAGGTAGACGCCGCCCAGCAGCAGCAGTGCCGGCAGGTTGGTGCGGAATCCGGCGAACAGGTCTCCGAGCTCGAGCGCCTGCCGGGCATCGAGCGCGCGGCACATGTGCATGAAGCTGACGCTGAAGACCGGGATCAACACCACTGCGGCGATCGATCCGGCAAAGGGCACGATGCCAATGACGCCCATCATCACCCAGTAGGCGAACAGCATGGTCATCCACATGAACGGGCTCGCGCGGAAGAGCTGCCAGCCGCGCTGCAGCCAACGCAGCCCGAATTGGGTCGGCACGACCACCATCCGGGCCGGCTGACCGTGTGGCTGGGGCTTGATCGTTTGCTCCTCCACCTGTGTCGGCCTCATATCCAGGGACAACGGTCCGAGTGCGCAACGCGGAGCGCAAGGATCCGCCGGAAATGCTCGGGGTCGTGTGCGTGAACGAGCTCGCCAGGCCGCGGCAGATGGAAGTCGTGCAGTCGCGAAAGCCAGAATCGCAATGCTGCGGCTCGCAGCATAACGGGCCAGGCGCCACGTTCCAGGGCAGTGAAAGGCCGCACCGCGTGGTAGGCCGTGAGCAGCGCCATTGCACGTGCGTCGTCGATTTCGCCGTCTGCACGGATGCACCAGTCATTCACGCAGACGGCCACGTCGAACAGCCAGGCGTCGCTTCCGGCGAAGTAGAAGTCGATGACGCCGCCGATCGTTGCGCCGTCGAACAGCACGTTGTCGCGGAAGAGATCGGCATGGATCGGGCCGCGCGCGAGATCCCGCAGCCTGTAGAGGGACTGGAAACGCAATTCCTCGTCGAGCATGCGGGCGCGCTCGGCGTCGAGAAACGGACGAACCTGAGGTGCCGTGGCGCGCCACCAGCGCGGCCCGCGCGGGTTCTCGAGTTGGCCCGGAAAGCTCGCGCCCGCGAGATGCATCGCCGCCAGCAGCTTCCCGACTTGCGCGCAGTGGGTGCTTTCCGGATTCATCATGGCGGCGCCGGGCAACCGGGTCACCAACGCCGCGGGCTTGCCTTCGAGCGTTCCGAGCATCGCTCCCCGGAGATCGGCAATCGGTGACGGGCACGAAATCCCGTGCTGCGCAAGATGCGCCATCAGGCCCAGGTAGAAGGCGAGCGCGTCACGCGGCAGGCGCTCGAATATCGTGAGCACGTAGCGACCACCGGTCGTCGTGACGAAATAGTTGGTGTTCTCGATGCCCGCCGCGATGCCCTTTGCGTCGACGAGTGTGCCGACCGCATAGTTGCGCAGCCACTCGGTGAGCGCTTCCGCGGTGACCTTGGTGTAGACCGACATCCTGCTTGCCCGGGCGCCGCGTGGGCATCCCGGCCTACGCGCCCACGGCAAATTGCCGGGGACCTCTGCGCGGTCTCAAGAACTCAGTGCCCTCAGAATTGCAGAAGCTTCCACTGGGGGACGGCGATATTGCCCCCACCCGGCGCAGACGGCGTGTAGCCCGCCTCGGACATACCCTCCACGAGATAGTACTCGTAGCCGTTCGGCTGGACGACGCGGATATACCGGCGTCCGTCAATGGTGTACTCCTCGGTCTTGTCCTCCGGGCCGGGCTGGACGGTCACGCCCGGCGCAGTCGGTGATGCGTCCAGTCCAATCTCTGGCGGTGCCTCCGGAACGGGTTCGAGATTGGGCGGGGGCGCCTGTGCGGCGACCGGCAACGCGATGGCCTGAACGAGCAAGGCGAGGGTGGCGAGTATGAGAAACGCGCGTGGCATGTCGAGGTTCGCAATCGAACTGAAAGTGTAGCAGATTGGCACCGGGATTCTCGCGTTCGGCGCCCGTGGACCAGGACATTCTCCCGCCCGGCTGCGCAGCGTCCGACGCCGGACAGTGCGACCGGGAGCGCACCGTTATCGGTCGCGGTGTCGCCACGACGAACTCTGACATAATGCCGCGGAGTTGCCGCGCCTTGCGTGGTGGTGCGGGTGCATGCATCAGAGCCCGCGCGCCGTCCGCTACGGCAGCTTTCCGTTGGCCCGTTGTTGCGTTGTTGAATCGCGTCGGTCGATCCTCGTCGATTGCCCGAGTTTGGTCGTCCCATGACATCGTGAGTAAGACCCTTCTCCTGGTCGACGGCTCGTCGTACCTTTATCGCGCCTTTCATGCGCTGCCCGATCTGCGCAATCCGCAGGGCGAGCCGACCGGCGCGATTCACGGCGTGCTGAACATGTTGAAGCGGCTCACGACCGACTACAAGGCGGACTATCTCGCGTGCGTGTTCGACGCAAAGGGCAAGACGTTCCGCGACGAGCTGTATTCGGACTACAAGGCGAATCGCCCGCCGATGCCCGACGATCTCGGTGTGCAGATCGGACCGCTGAAGGAGGCGATCGCGGCGCTCGGCTGGCCGCTGGTCGAGATCGAAGGCGTCGAGGCCGACGACGTGATCGGGACGCTCGCGCGTCAGGCGGCCGAGCAGGGTATCGACACGATCGTGTCAACCGGCGACAAGGACCTCGCCCAGCTCGTCGACAGGCACGTCACGCTCGTCAATACGATGACGAACGAGAAACTGGACGTCGCCGGTGTGCAATCGAAGTTCGGCGTGTCGCCGGAGCAGATCGTCGACTATCTCGCGCTCGTGGGCGATGCCGTGGACAACGTGCCGGGGGTGGCGAAGGTCGGACCGAAAACGGCGGCGAAGTGGATCGACCAGTACGGCTCGCTCGACGAGGTGATGACGCACGCCGACGAGCTCTCCGGCGTAGTGGGCGAGAACCTGCGCAAAGCGCGCGACTGGCTGCCGAAGGGCCGCGAGCTGCTGACCGTGAAATGCGACGTGGCGCTGCCGCTGGGCGTGGTGGATCTCGTGCCGCGCGAGCGCGACCGCCCGGCACTCATTGCGTTGTTTCAACGCTTCCAACTCAGAACCTGGCTGAAGGAGATTCAAGGCCAGAATTCGGACGCGGCAGTCGAGGCACGCACCACCGAGCCTGCGCAATCCAGTGAAGCACCCTGCGGCGATCCGGTCGAACGTCGCTACGAAACGCTGTTCACGGAGCAGGACGTCGTGCGCTGGCTCGCCTCCGTCGAGAATGCGGAAGCGGTGGCGGTGGACACCGAGACCACGTCGCTCGATCCGTTCGCGGCTCGGCTGGTCGGCATGTCGTTCAGCGCGGAGCCCGGCCGAGCGGCGTACCTGGCAATCGACCATCAGTACGCGGGCGCGCCGGACCAGCTCGGTGCCGAGCGCGCGCTCGCAATCGTGCGGCCATGGTTCGAGGATCCCGCACGCAGGAAGATCGGTCAGAACCTCAAATACGACCAGCACGTGCTGGCGAATCACGGCGTGAAGCTCGCGGGCGTGGTGCACGACACGATGCTCGAGCATTACGTGCTGGAAAGCCACGGGCGCCACGACATGGACACCCTCGCGGAGCGCTACCTTGGCGTGAAGACCATCAGCTACGACGAGGTGACCGGCAAGGGCGCGCGCCGCATCGGGTTCGAGGAGGTGGACGTCGAGCGCGCGACGGCCTACGCTGCCGAGGACGCGGACATCACCCTGCGACTGCACCGGGCGCTGTACCCGCAGATCGCCGCCGAGGAGAAGCTCACGTTCGTCTACGAGAAGATCGAACTGCCGGTGCGCGAGATCCTGTTCCGCATGGAGCGCAACGGCGTGCTCGTCGACAGCGCGCTCCTCGAGACGCACAGCCGCGAGCTCGAGCGGGAGCTGATGGCCCTCGAGGCACGCGCGCACGCCGAAGCAGGGCAGCCCTTCAACATGAATTCGCCCAAGCAGATCGCGGAGATCTTCTTCGAGCAGATGAAGTTGCCGGTGGTCAAGAAAACGGCGAGCGGCGCGCCTTCGACCGACGAGGAGGTGCTGGAGAAGCTGGCGCTCGATTTTCCGTTGCCGAAGACGCTGCTCGACTATCGGGCGCTCGCCAAGCTGAAATCGACCTACACCGACAAGCTGCCGCGAATGGTGAACCCGGACACCGGGCGTGTGCATACCAGCTACGGGCAGGCGACCGCGGTGACCGGACGACTGGCCTCGACCGATCCGAACCTGCAGAACATCCCGGTGCGTACCGCGGAGGGCCGGCGTATTCGCGAAGCATTCATTGCGCCGTCCGGCAGCGTGATCGTATCGGCCGACTATTCGCAGATCGAGCTGCGGATCATGGCGCACATCTCCGGGGATGAGAGCCTCCTGCGGGCCTTTGCCGCAGGCGAGGACGTGCATCGCGCCACCGCGGCGGAAATCTTCGGCAGGAGCCTGACGGAGGTCACGCCGGAGGAGCGGCGCTATGCCAAGGTGATCAACTTCGGGTTGATCTACGGGATGAGTGCATTCGGGCTCGCGCAGCAGCTGGGGCTGGAGCGGGCCACGGCGCAGGCCTACATCGACAGTTATTTCGCGCGCTACCCGGGAGTCGCCAAATACATGGAGTCCACTCGTGCGCAGGCTCGCGAGACCGGATTCGTTGAGACCGTGTTCGGGCGGCGCCTCTCGCTGCCCGAGATCCGCGGCGGTAATGCACAGCGCCGAGCCGGTGCCGAGCGCGCGGCGATCAACGCGCCGATGCAGGGCACTGCGGCGGATCTGATCAAGCTCTCGATGATCGCCGTGCAGGACTGGATCGATCATGCAAAGCTCGCTGCCAAGCTCGTCATGCAGGTGCACGACGAGCTGGTGCTGGAAGTGCCCGAGACCGAAGTCGAGCGCGTGAGGACGGAGATCCCGGCGCTCATGAGCGGCGTCGCGGAGCTTCGCGTGCCGCTCGTGGTCGACGTCGGCGTCGGCCCGAACTGGGAAAAGGCGCATTGATCCCGAGAAGGCGAGATCCGGGGTAAGGTTTTTTCCCTCCTTGAAAAGGAGGGGAAAGAACAACGAGGAGTCGTGATGACCGAAGCTGTACGTCCGCCCGAGCGCATCGGGCTGGTCGGACTCGGGCAGATGGGCGCACCGATGGCGCGCAATCTTGCGCGCGCCGGCTTTCAACTCGTGGTGGCCGATGCGAGCGCGGATGCGGTGCGCCGCTTTGCCACCGGCACGCCGTGCGAGGCCTCGCCCGACTTGAAAATGCTGGGTGCCGCGTGTCGGGTGGTGATCACGATGCTGCCCGACGGAGCAACCGTTCGCCGGGTGGTGATCGGGGACGGGGGCGATTGCCTGGCGGCAGGGCTCGCGCGCGACGCCGTCGTCATCGACATGAGCTCCTCCTCGCCCGTCGGCACGCGCGAGCTCGGCAAGACTCTGGAGGGGCGCGGCATTGCGCTCATCGACGCGCCGGTATCGGGAGGCGTAAAAAAAGCGATCGACGGCAGTCTCGCGATCATGGCCGGCGGTGATACGTCCACCATCGAGGCGGTGCGTCCGGTGCTGGCCGCGATGGGGGGAAAGGTTTTCACGACCGGTCCGCTCGGCGCAGGTCATGCGATGAAAGCGCTGAACAACTACGTCTCCGCGGCGGGTTTCGCAGCTGCCGCCGAGGCAGTGCTCGCGGGGGCGCGCTTCGGGCTTGCGCCCGAGACGATCGTCGCCATACTGAATGCGGCCACCGGCCGCAACAATTCGACCGAGAACAAGTTTCCGCAATTCGTCCTGCCGCGCACTTTCGACGCGGGATTCACCGTCGGGCTGATGGTCAAGGATCTGCGCATTGCACTGGAGGTGGCGCAAGCGACCGAAATGCCCGCGCCGCTTGCCGAGGCGTGTCTGGCGGAATGGGCCGCCGCCGAGCGTGAGCTCGGCGCCGCGGCCGATCACACCGCCGCCGTGAAGCACTGGGAGCGCCTCGCCGGGAGCGAGATCCCGAAAAAGGAAGACGTCTGAGCGGATAAGAATCGCGGCCCGAGCGCTCCGGCGCAAGGCGCACGCAGGGAGAGTTGCACGAATGCCCCGCAAGGGATTTATCGAACGGCACGGTCTCTGGACCGAGGATCAGAAGAAGCGGGCGAAGGATCTCCTGGCCCGGGTTCGCAAGCAGGACTTGCGGCTCGTTCGACTCGCCTGGGCCGATCCGCATGGCTGGTCGCGCGCCAAGGCGGTCACCCTTCCGGTGTTCGCCGCGGCGCTCGCCGACGGCTACAACATCAATGTCGCGACCACGACGCTGGACGCATCGGGTGCGCGCACGTTCAGTTCCTTCACGCGCGGGGGCGGCATGGACCTCGATGAGATGACCGGCTCGCCGAACATCGTCATCGTCCCGGACCCCGGTACGTTCCGCGTGCTTCCCTGGGCGCCCGGCGTCGGATGGGTGCTATGCGACGAGTATTTCGGGAGCGGCGCACCGTATCACTTCTCGCCTCGCCAACTCCTGCGCAAGCAATTGCAGCGGCTGGGCGACCAGGGCATGGGCTACGTCGTGGGGCTCGAAGTGGAGTGGTATCTCGCGCGCGTTGCCGAGGAGCATCTGACCGAGGAACATCTCGGCATTCCGGGGATGCACGGGCGGGCCATCAGGACGTATCCGGTCGAGCCCGGGTACGCGTACCACTCGGAATCGAACATGGACATCATGCAACCGGTGCTCGGCGCGCTTCAGGAGGCAATGGAGTCCCTCGGCCTTCCGCTTCGGTCGCTCGAAAACGAATGGGGACCGGGCCAGCTCGAGTGCACGTTCAACGCATCGCCGGCATTGCAGGCGGCCGACGACATGCTGCTCTTTCGCACGGCGACGAAGCAGATTTGCCGGCGCATGGGCTATTTCGCCACCTTCATGGCCCGTCCCGCCCTGAAAGGCTACTACGCGAGCGGCTGGCACTTGCATCAGTCGGTGACCGATGCGCAGTCCGGAAAGAATCTCTTCATGCCGAAAGCGGCCGGCGAGCCCTTGTCTCCGCTCGGCCGGTCATTCCTCGGCGGGCTGATCGAACACGCGGTGCCGGCGACAGTGTTCGCGACACCCACCGTCAACGGTTACCGGCGCTTCCGTCCGAACTCGCTGGCGCCCGACCGGAGCGGCTGGGGGATCGATCACCGCGGCGCGATGATCCGCGTCCTCGGCGGCGCCGGCGATCCGGGCACGCGCCTCGAGAATCGCACTGGCGAGCCCGCTGCCAATCCGTATCTCTTCTTTCTCTCGCAGGTCGTCGCCGGTCGCGACGGGATCGAGCACGGCCGCGACCCCGGTCCGCCAGATCTCGCGCCATATGCCGCGAATCGGCCGATGCTGCCGACCACGCTCATGGACGCGCTCGACGCGCTCGAGGGCAGCGCGCTGTTTCGCAGGGAACTGGGAGACATCTTTTTCGACTACTTCCTGAAGATCAAGCGCAACGAGGCCGGCCGGTTCCTGCGTTACCTCGAGACGAGTGGCGTGCAGGACTGGCGCGAGGAGCCCACGCAATGGGAGCAGAACGAATATTTTGATTTTTTCTAGCCGCTGGACGCCTGGATTGCACGCGCGTACGCTGAAATGTCGGGATAGAGGAACAGCACCATGTCGAAGCTTGAAAATCCGGCACCGCCACCGGGCGCAATCGGCGGGACGGAGCCGCGACACGATCTGGATCGTCTCGTTCAGGAGGACCGCGTCCACCGCCTGATCTACACCGACCCTGACATCTTCCAGGACGAGATGACGAAGGTCTTCGGCGGGATCTGGGTGTATCTCGCCCACGAGAGTCAGATTCCGCGCAACGACGATTTCCTGACCACCCGTCTCGGGCTGCGCCCGATCATCGTCGTGCGTGACGGCGCGGGCACCATCCGGGCCCTCTACAACCGGTGCACGCATCGTGGCACCACGCTATGCCGCCACGATCGCGGCTCGGCCAAGGCGTTCCAATGCCCCTATCACGGCTGGACCTACCTCAATACCGGCAAGCTTTCCGGCGTGCCGTGGCCCGACGGCTACGCGTGCGATTTCAAGGATGCGCAGTTCAATCTCGCGCAGGTGCCGCGCGTCGAAAGCTATCGGGGTTTCATCTTCGGCACTCTGAACGCCGATGCGCCCTCGCTCGTCGAGCATCTCGGCCCGGTCACCGAGCCGATCGATCAATGGCTGGACCGGCATCCCGGAGGGCGCGTGGCGTTTTCGGGCGCGAACCGTCTCAAGTGCCAGGGCAACTGGAAGCTCGCCTACGACAATTCCTGCGACGGCTATCACGTCGTGTTCTCGCACCGATCGCTGCTGGAAATGGAGAACCGGCTGCTGGACGCATCGAAGAAGGGCATGTCCTTCTATCGGTCGAAGCCAGACGATGCCCCGATGTACTGCCGGTAC
>JBAVOG010000889.1:0-2828 GCA_049691875.1 Burkholderiales bacterium
GCTCCGAGGAAATCGGCTATCACTTCGACGTCGACTTCGAGGTGGAGTCCTATCTGCGCTACCAGAGCGAAAAGTTCGCCGAGTACTTCGACGCGAACACGTACCTGCTGATCACCAAAGCGCTCGACTACTACGATCCGGCGCGCGATTTCGGTCACGACCTCACCGCGGCGCTGGCGGCGGCGCGGGCGCGCTTCCTGGTCGTCTCGTTCACATCCGACTGGCGATTTGCTCCCGAGCACTCGCGTGAGATTGTGAAGGCGCTCCTCGACAACCGCCGCGACGTGTCGTACGCGGAAATCAACGCACCGCACGGGCATGACGCGTTCCTCCTGGACGACGCGCGCTACCACGCCCTGGTGCGCGCGTACTTCCACAACGTGGCGCGCGCGGTCGGAGCGGACGGCACAACCGCTGCCGAGCTCGCGCTGCCGGGCGAGCCGCTGGTGGGCGTGGGCCGGACCGAGGGATCGAGCGAGGGCTTCGCAGCATGAGCGCGGAAGGGCGCACTCGACTTGCCGAACGCGCCGACCTGAAGGCGGTCGCCGGCTGGGTGCGCCAGGGCGCCTCGGTGCTCGACCTCGGCTGCGGCGACGGATTGCTCCTCAAGCATCTCGCTCAGACCCGCGGCGTGAGCGGATATGGTGTGGAAATCGAGGACGCCAAAGTGATCGCCTGCGTCGCCAACGGCGTCAACGTCATCCAGACCGACCTCGAACGCGGGCTGGGAGACTTCGACTTCGGATCCTTCGACTACGTCATCCTTTCGTTGACGCTCCAGGCAGTGCTCCACACCGAAGAGATCGTCAACGAGATGCTGCGGATCGGGCGCGAGGCGATCGTGACGTTCCCGAACATGGGCCACTGGGTGGCGCGCTGGCAGTTCCTGCGCGGGCGCATGCCCGTTTCGAAGACGCTCCCCTACCAGTGGTACGACACGCCCAACGTTCACCTCTTCACGATCCACGATTTCGAACGTTTCTGCGGCACGCAAGGCATCCGCGTGATCGAGCGGCTCGTCCTGCACGAGGGCGACGCGGTGCGCGTCCTGCCGAACCTGCGCGGCAGCGTCGCCGTCTACCGCATCCAGCGCGGCGCACGCGCCTGATACGTGAACCGAGCGCAATCCTCCCCGCCACGCCTGCTGCGCTCGAAGTTTTTCTGGGTCGCATTGCTTTATTTTTCCGAGGGCTTTCCCCTCGGCGTGTTCTACGACGTGTTTCCGGTGCACTTCCGCCTGCAAGGCGTCTCGCTCAGCGAGATCGGATTGCTCAGCCTGCTGGGCCTGGCATGGACGCTGAAGTTCCTGTGGGCCCCTGCGATCGACCACTTTCGCCATCATCGCGTGTGGATGGCGGTCGTCGACGCGTCGATGGGGGCGGTTCTGATCGCCTTTGCCATGGCGCAGGGGTTCGGGCCATGGGTGTGGGTGGCGATCGGCGCCTTCACCCTGCTTTCGGCCACGAACGACATCGCAATCGACGGCTACACGATCGAGCTTCTCGATCGTCAGGAGCTCGGCCTGGCAAACGGAATTCGCATCGGCTTCTACCGGGTCGGCATGCTCACTGCCGGATTCGTGCTCATCCTCACCCGTTGGTTCACGTGGTCCACCGCCTACGCATGCGGTGCACTGATCATGTTCATCTGTGCGGCGGCCGTGCTGACGGCGCCCCGGGAGCGGTCGATCGTCCGCGAGCGAACGATCGCGCTGCGCACCGAGCTTGGACGCGTGGCCACCGATCCGAGATCGGCGGTGCTGGTCGTCGGTCTCCTGCTCGGCACGCTGTGGCTCGTGAACAACGTCATGCACTGGTCGGCCGCCTGGCCGGCGTTCTGGCCCATCGCGTGGGGCATAGCGGCCGCTACGGTCGCGTGGGCCTGGTTTGCACACATGAGACGCGAACCCGCGCCATCGACCGAGTCGGACAGCGGCGCGCGCGGGCCGATGTTCGGCGCGCTCTTCGAGTTGCTTGCGCGGCCGAACATCTGGCCGGTGCTCGCGTTCATCCTCATATTCAAGCTCGGCGACGCGTCGATGGGGTTCATGGTGAAGCCGTTCTGGGTCGACGCGCAGTTCAGCGCCGACGAGATCGGGCTCGTCTCCGTGAACATCGGCCTCGTACTGTCGATCGCGGGCGGTCTGGTCGGCGGCTGGTATGCCGACCGCGCCGGCATTTTCAGGGCGCTCTGGGTGCTGGGTCTCTTCCAGGCCCTGTCGAATCTGGGCTACGCGGCCGCGGCCGCTGTAATCCCGTACGGCACGGGCGCGTCGCCCGACGACTGGCACCGCGTGGTGATCTACTCGGCAAGCGCCGCGGAGTCGTTCACCGGAGGCCTCGGCACCGCCGCGTTCCTCGCGTTCCTGATGGCGATCGTCGACAAGCGTCGTTCGGCCACCGAATACGCGCTGCTTTCCTCGGTCTTCGCGCTTTCGCGATCGGTCGCCGGCTGGGCAGGCGGTATCGGCGCACAGGAGCTCGGCTACGCCCACTATTTCCTGCTGACTTTCTTTCTCTCGTTTCCCGCATACGCGCTGCTGCCGTGGGTGCGGCGTATGCTCGACTTCGCCGATGCCCGCAACCGCGAGATTGCCGCGCAGGAATAGCAACACCACGCGCCTCCGTCGCGCAGGCCCATGTGATACCGTTCCCGGTAATCCTTCTCAATCGTTGATCCGGGGCAGTCCGCCATGAACGATCCGCAACGAATGATGGGCTGGATGCTGATGTTTCTCGCGGCGGTCGCCGTAGGCTGCGGAATCCTCTTCAGCCCCCTGAAGAGCGCGTTCCTCGCGAACCACGTCTTCAACGGGTTGATTCTTGCGG
>JBAVOG010000890.1:0-10502 GCA_049691875.1 Burkholderiales bacterium
GCAGGGCGAGCATCAGGATGCCGAGCGACGCGCCGTTCATGTCGAACGCAAGGCCGAGGAGCGGCGCAAGCAGCACCAGCGGCAGCCCGGTGACGAGCCAGTGCGCCGCCACCTTCGCGCCGACCAGCAGGCCGAGCGGATGCGGCGCGAGCACCAGCTGCTCGAGCGTGCCGTCGGCATAGTCACCGGCGAAGAGCCGATTGAGCGCCAGCATCGACGCAAGCAGCGCCGCCACCCAGACCACGCCGGGCGCCATCGTGCGCAGGAGACCCATTTCCGGCCCCACGCCGAGCGGAAAGAGGGTCACGACGATCACGAAGAAGAATAGTGTCGTCGCCACGTCCGAGCGGCGACGCATCGCCAGCAGCAGGTCGCGGCGGAGGATGCAAGTGAACGCGGCGAGGGGAGCGGACGCGTTCATGGGAGTGAAGGGGTAGAGATTCCCCTCCTTTCCAAGGAGAGGTGGCTGCGACGCAGCCGGGGTGGTTCAGCATGCGCCGGAAACCACCCCGCCGCCTTCGACGGCACCCCTCCTTGGAAAGGAGGGGATAAACCGTCGCTTCGTCTCACCGCCTCGGCTTTCACTTTCCCAGCCGCAACTCGACGCGCTTCCGCGCGGCGATGTTCACGTCCTGGTGAGTGGTGTAGACGACGATGCCGTCGCCGCCGAGCTGATCGGAGATGATTCCCGTCAGCTCGGTCACTGCAAGCGGATCGAGTGCGACGAACGGCTCGTCGAGCAACCACAGCCGGCTCCGCTCGCGAGAGAGCAGCCGCGCGAGCGCGACGCGCCGCTTCTGGCCCTGCGACAGCACGCGCGTGGGAAGATCTTCGTAGCCCGCGAGGCCGAGCCGCGCGAGAGCTTCGCGCGCGCTCGCCCGCGTCACGGGGACTTCGGCAAGCGTCTCGGAGACGAGTAGATTCTCGGTCGGGGTCAGGTCGTCCTTGATCGCGTTCTGGTGGCCGAGATAGAAGAGCTCTCCCCGGTAGGATTCGCCGAGCGCGCGGACGTCGGTGCCGTTCCACTGGATGTCGCCCGCTTCGGGCGCGAGCAACCCGCAGAGCATCCGCAGCAGGCTCGTCTTGCCGCTGCCATTGCGGCCCTGAACGTGCAGGAGCGTGCCCGGATCGAGCTCGAATCCGACGTCGCGGAACAATCGCCGCTCACCGCGCACGCATTCCAGTCCGTTCGCCAGCAGCATGGGAAGAGGTTGAACCGAGTATCCGGAAAAGAAACACCGCGCGGCCGGTCGGCCGGCGGGGCGGCGCTCGCGGGATGGCGCGGAAGCTGCACGGATTATACCGGGCGCGCTGCGCTATGCTCCGCTTCAAAGGAGATTGTGATGGCCAAATTCGACCTCGACCTCTTCGTGATCGGCGCCGGGTCCGGCGGCGTCCGATCAAGCCGGATCTCCGCGGGCTACGGCGCGCGGGTGGCGATCGCGGAGGATCGTGACGTGGGCGGCACCTGTGTGATCCGCGGCTGCATCCCGAAAAAGCTCTTCGCCTACGCCGCACATTTTTCCGAGGACTTCGAGGACGCTGCGGGCTACGGCTGGACCGTCGGACCGTGCCGGTTCGACTGGCCCGCGCTCGTTGCAGCGAAGGACAAAGAAATCGGGCGGCTGAACGGCATCTACAAACAGGTACTTTCGAAGGCTGGCGTCCGGCTGATCGAATCGCGTGCGACGATCATCGATCCGCACACCGTGAGCGTCGACGGCCGGACGCTCACCGCGCAAAACGTCCTGGTGACGACCGGCGCGAAGCCGTACTGCCCGCCGATTCCGGGCGCGTCGCTCGGAATCACCTCCGACGAGGCCTTCCACCTCGCGGCGTTTCCCGAGCGGATCGTGATCGAGGGCGGCGGTTACGTCGCCGTGGAATTTGCCGGGATCTTTCAGGGCCTGGGCGCTCATGTCACGCTCGTCTACCGCCGATCGCCGCTGCTGCGCGGCTTCGACACGGACGTGCGCGAGCATCTGACCGAGGAGCTGGAGCGCCGGGGGATCAACGTCCGGCTGCATTGTGAAGTGGTCGCGATCGAGGAAGCGTCCGACGGCGCGCGCATCGCAAAGTGCAGTGATGGTGACGCGATCGCCTGCGACGCAGTGATGTTCGCGACGGGACGCAAGCCCAACACCGGCAATCTCGGGCTCGAGCAGGCAGGCGTGCAGCTGGGTCCCAACGGCGAAGTCGTCGTGGACGAGTACTCGCGGTCCAATGTCGACTCGATCTACGCCGTCGGCGACGTTACCGGCCGTGCGCAGCTCACGCCGATCGCGATCAAGGACGGCGCCAAGCTGGCGGCGACGCTTTTCGGGAACATGCCTTCCCCGGTCGATCACGAATTCGTTCCGACCGCAGTGTTCAGCCAGCCGCCCGTCGCCACGGTGGGGTACAGCGAGGAAGCGGCGCGTGCCGTATTTCCCGACGTGCAGGTGCATCGCACCACGTTCCGGCCGCTGAAGCACACGCTGTCAGGCCGGGTGGAGCGCACGATGATGAAGCTGGTGGTCGACGGGGCGAGCGGTCGGGTCGTGGGCGCGCACATGGTCGGCGCCGATGCCCCCGAGATCATCCAGGGCGTGGCAATTGCCGTGAAGCTCGGCGCGACCAAGTCTCAATTCGATGCCACGGTGGGGATCCATCCGACCGCCGCCGAGGAGTTCGTGACGATGGCGTGATGAAAGCGCCGGTGTCGGGCGAATGCGTATCCGGCGCGCAGCCGGCGCGCGTCCGGCACCGCGGCATTGCAACAATTGGGCCCCATGCACCCGTTTCCTTGGCTGGCCGGTGTCGGCTGTTGGCGGCTGTTAGACTGTTTGCGCAGCATTGAACGATATCCGCGCCAACTCTATCCAATGACTTCTTGAGTGGGCACACTCCCTGATCCAGGAGATGTCATGCGCAGGAACGGCCAGGTGAAGTTAAGCGAGCGCATCGCGGAGGTGCTGACCCTGGTGCGCGCACGGATATCGGGTGATCAGCGCGAGCACGTCGAGCGCTTCGTCCAGGAGCATTTCCAGCACGTCGATCCGGACGAGCTCGCGGGCCGGGTACCGGAAGACCTCTACGGCACGGCCCTGTCGCATTGGAACTTCGCGGGTCGGCGGCCGATCGGGCAGGCGCGCGTTCGAGTGTTCAACCCGACTGTCGAGGAGCACGGCTGGCAATCGACGCACACGGTCGTGCAGATCGTCAACGACGACATGCCGTTCCTGGTGGATACGGTGACCATGGCGGTGAACCGGCGCGGCCTGACGCTGCACCTCATCATTCATCCCGTCCTGGCGGTGAAACGCGACGTCGGTGGCAGGCTGATCGGCCTGGCGCAGGAAGACGAGGCCGACAGTTCCGGACGCGAGTCCTTCATGCACATCGAGGTGGATCGCATCGGCGATCCGGCCGCGATGGACGCACTGGCGGACGAGATCAGCCGGGCGCTCGCCGACGTGCGCGCCGCGGTCGCGGACTGGACGATCATGCGCGGCAAGCTCACGGCGGTGCTGGCCGAGATCGCGCAACGTCCGCCACCGGTCGCCGCGGCCGAGCTCGCCGAGGGGCGGGCGTTTCTCGAATGGATTGCGGACAATCATTTCACCCTGCTCGGTTACCGCTGTCACGATCTGATCAGTGTCGATGGCGAGGATGCGCTCCGCCCGGTGCCCGGTTCGGGGCTCGGGGTCCTGCGCGAGACGGAGGCGGAGAAGCTTTCGGCCAGCTTTGCCAAGCTGCCGCCGCGCGCGCGGGAGCTCGCGCGCGTGCCCGAGCTGCTGGTGGTCACGAAGTCCAATTCGCGCTCGACCGTGCATCGGTCCGGCTATCTCGATTACATCGGCGTCAAGCGCTTCGACGAAAGCGGGGCGGTCTGTGGCGAGCATCGCTTTCTCGGCCTCTACACTTCCACGGCCTACATGGCGACGCCCGCGCAGATTCCGCTTCTGCGGCGCAAGGTCGAGGCGGTGGTGCGGCGCGCGGGCCTTGCGCCCCAGAGTCATGCCGGGAAGGCGCTCACGAACATCCTCGACACCTATCCGCGCGACGAGCTGTTCCAGATCAGCGTCGACGAGCTGTTCGAGATCGCCACCGGCATCCTACGTCTGGGCGAGCGGCAGCGATTCCGCCTGTTCGTGCGCGGAGATCCTTTCGAGCGCTTCGTCTCCTGCCTGATCTACGCGCCGCGCGAAACCTACGACACGGCACTGCGGCGCAGGTGGCAGACGATACTCGAGTCGGCATTCGCCGGCGATGCCTCCGAGTTCAACGTCTTCCTCTCCGAGTCGACGCTGGCGCGGATACTCATCATCGTGCGCACCCACACCGGCGTCATCCCGGATTTCGACGTGCGCGAGATCGAGCGCCAGCTGGCGGCCGCCGCGCGGCGGTGGGAGGACGATTTAAAGGCATCGCTCGTCGAAGCGCTCGGTGAGGCACGCGGTATCGCGCTCCATCGCGAATATGGTGCCGCATTTCCCGCCTCCTACCGCGAGGACTTCCCGGCGCGGAGCGCAGTGCCGGACGTGGAGATGATGGCGCGGCTTTCGGAGGCGAATCCGCTTGCGCTCAGCCTGTACCGGCCGCTCGAGGCGGCCCCCGGCACGATGCGATTCAAACTGTTCCACCGCGGCGCGCTGCTCGCGCTCTCCGACTCGCTGCCGATGCTGGAGCGTATGGGGCTGCGGGTCCTGGAGGACCGGCCGTATCGCGTACACGCAGTCGGCTCCGCAACGGTCTGGCTCCACGATTTCGGGCTGAGCGCCGGCGAGGACAGCGACTTCGACGTCGATGCAATCGACGAGAACTTCGAGGATGCATTCGCGCGCGTGTACCGCGGCGAGATCGAGAACGACGGTTTCAACCGGCTCGTGCTGCGCGCGCGGCTGACCGCGGACGAGGTCACGGTATTGCGTGCCTATTCCCGCTACCTCCACCAGCTCGGTTTCGGTCTCTCGCAGGCATTCATCGAGCAGACGCTTGCCGCGCATCCCGCGCTCACGCGCGCACTCGTCAGTCTTTTCCGGCTGCTGCACGATCCGGACAACGCGAACGACGAGGCCGTCGCCGCCAATGCCAAGGCCATCGAGGACAGCCTCGATCAGGTCGCCAATCTGAACGAGGATCGGGTGCTGCGCCAGTATCTCGCGCTCGTCGTGGCAACCCTGCGGACCAACTGGTTTCTGCGCGATCCCTCGGGGCGGCGCCGTCCGGCCGTGTCGTTCAAGTTCGACCCGGCGAAGGTGCCCGGCATGCCGGAGCCGAAGCCGATGTTCGAGATCTTCGTCTATTCACCGCGGTTCGAAGGAGTGCATCTGCGCGGCGGCAAGGTGGCGCGCGGCGGCTTGCGCTGGTCCGACCGGCCGGAGGATTTTCGCACCGAGGTGCTTGGCCTGGTCAAGGCGCAGATGGTGAAGAACACCGTGATCGTGCCGGTGGGCTCCAAGGGCGGCTTCGTGCTCAAGAAAGCGCCGCCCGCGTCCGACCGCGAGGCATTTCTGAAGGAGGGAATCGCCTGCTACCAGGACTACCTGCGCGGCCTGCTCGATCTCACGGACAATCTCGTCGGCGAAAGCGTGGTGCCCCCGCCGCGGATACGCCGACACGATCCGGACGACCCCTACCTGGTCGTCGCCGCGGACAAAGGTACCGCGACGTTCTCGGATTTCGCAAACGGCGTCGCGCGCGAGTATGGCTTCTGGCTGGACGATGCCTTTGCCTCCGGGGGGTCGGCCGGCTATGACCACAAGAAGATGGGCATCACAGCGCGCGGCGCCTGGGAGTCGGTCAAGCGCCATTTCCGCGAGATGGGCCGCGACATCCAGACGACGGATTTCACGGTGGTCGGAATCGGCGACATGTCGGGCGACGTATTCGGCAACGGCATGCTGCTCTCCGAACACATCCGGCTGGTGGCGGCGTTCGATCACCGCCACATCTTCGTCGATCCGAATCCCGACCCCGCGGCGAGCTGGCAGGAACGCAAGCGCCTCTTCGACCTGCCGCGCTCGTCCTGGGCGGACTACAACACCGAGCTGATTTCGACCGGTGGCGGCGTGTGGCCACGCTCGGCGAAATCCATCCCGCTCTCTCCCGAGGCGCGCCTGGCGCTCGGCGTCGAAGCCGATCGGCTTGCGCCGAACGCGCTCGTCAATGCGATTCTCAAGGCGCCGGTAGACCTGCTCTACAACGGCGGCATCGGCACGTACGTAAAGGCCGCGGACGAGTCGCACGCCGAGGTCGGCGACCGGGTCAACGACGCAGTGCGAGTCGACGGTGCCGACCTGCGCTGCAAGGCGGTGGGCGAGGGCGGCAATCTCGGCTTCACCCAACGCGGCCGCATCGAGTTTGCATTGAACGGCGGCCGGATCTGCACGGACGCCATCGACAACTCCGCGGGTGTGGACACCTCGGATCACGAGGTGAACATCAAGATCCTGCTCGGTCTCGCGATACGGGACGGCGAGCTCACCGAGAAGCAGCGCAACACGCTGCTTGGCGAGATGACCGACGAGGTCGCGAAGCTGGTGCTGCGCGACAATTATTTCCAGACGCAGTCGCTTTCCATCACCGCGCGCATGGGCGTGAAGCTGCTCGACGCGCAGGTGCGGTTCATCCGTTTTCTCGAAAAGTCGGGTCGCCTGAACCGTGCGCTCGAATTCCTGCCGGACGAGGAAGCGATCGCCGAGCGGCGCGCGCATCAGATGGGGCTCGTCGCGCCCGAGCTCGCCGTGCTCCTCGCCTACTCCAAGCTCTGGCTCTTCGACGAAATGCTCGCTTCGCAGCTGCCCGACGACCCATGGGTGGCGACCGCCGTCGAGCGCTACTTTCCCGGACCGCTGCGGGAGCGTTGCAGCGCGTATCTTCCACGCCACCCGCTGCGGCGCGAGATCATCTCCACGCACGTCGTCAACAGCATGGTGAACCGCGTCGGCAGCACCTTCGTGCACGGCTTGATGGAAGCGACGGGAGCACGGCCGCACGAGATTGTGCGCGCCTTCCTCCTGCAGCGCGAGATCTTCGACTACGTCTCGCTCTGGCAGGCAGTCGAGGCGCTCGACAACCAGGTACCGGACGAGACGCAAAGCGCAATGCTGATCGAGGCCGGACGGTTGACCGTGCGCGCGACACTGTGGCTCCTGCGATCGAAGCGCCTTACCGAGGACATGGCGACGACCATTGCGCTCTTCCGGCCCGCTGCCGAAGCGCTGTCGGCGAGCGTTTCCCAATTGCTCGATGAGACATCGCGCGCAAATCTCGACGCGCGCGCGGCGCGGCTCGTCGCAACCGGCGTCCCGGAGGCGCTGGCGCGCCGGGTGGCGTCGCTCGAGAATCTGTTCTCGGTCCTCGACATCGTCGAGGTCGCCGGCCAGCATGGCCAATCGATCGAGGCGGTTGCGAGCGTTTACTTCCAGCTCTCTTCGGTCCTCGGCCTGCAGTGGCTGCGGGAGCGCATCGGCCAGCTGTCCGGAGACGGTCACTGGGCGACGCTGGCCCGCGGGGCGCTGCGCGACGACCTGTCCGGCCTGCAGCGCACGCTTACTGCCGAAGTGACGGCGCGCGGCGACGGCGCTCCCGAAGACCTGCTCGCCGCCTGGCAACGTGACAACGCTGGTGCGATCGAGCGCACCGGTCACCTGCTCGCCGAGCTGCGCAACGTCCAGGCACCGGATATGCCGATGCTGTCGGTTGCGCTGCGCGAGCTTCGCAACCTCGCCTGACCCGCGCTTTGCCAACGCGACGGAGGAGATCATGCCTGCCGAACTCAAGATCACGAAGCTCCGGGCGCGTGCCGTGAATGCTCCCCTGGAGCGTCCGCTGCAAACGTCGACGCTGCTCGTGAAGAGTGCGCCGCTCGCCCTGATCGATCTGGAGACGAACGGCGGGATCATCGGACGCGCCTACCTCTTCTGCTACGCGGGACCACTGCTTAGAGCCGTAATGGGCATGCTCGCGGAGCTCGGCGGATCGATCGAAGGCGATGCTCTCGCGCCCTACGAGATCGAGCAGAAGCTCCTGAAGCGATTTCTCCTTCCCGGCCAGCAGGGGGCCGCAGGGATGGCGCTCGCCGGGATCGACATGGCCGCGTGGGACGCGGCGGCGCAGGCGGCCGGACTACCGCTCGTGCGCCTGCTGGGTGGGTCGGTGCGTCGCGTGCCGGCATACAACTCCAACGGACTGGGCCTGATCGGGCCGGAACGTGTGCCTGCCGAGGTGCTGGCGCTGTTGGAGGGCGGTTTTCGGGCCGTGAAGCTACGGCTCGGCTATGCGACCTTGATCGAGGACATCGCAGCGGTGAAGGCGGCGCGTGCGGCGTTGCCCGATCACATCGCGCTGATGACCGACTACAACCAGTGCCTGCTTCCCGCGGAGGCGGAGATTCGCGGCCGCGCGCTGGATGGTGAGGGGCTTGCGTGGATCGAGGAGCCCACGCGCTGGGACGATTATGCGGGCAATGCGAGTATCGCCGCAGCGCTTTCGACGCCCGTGATGATCGGCGAGAGCTTCTGGGGATCGCACGACATGGCGAAGGCTCTGGACGCGAAAGCCTGTGACTACGTCATGCCGGACGCGATGAAGATCGGCGGCGTGTCAGGCTGGCTGCGTGCGGCCGCGCTCGCCGAGAGTCACGCGATGCCGATGTCGAGCCACCTCTATCCGGAGATCAGCGCGCATCTGCTCGCGGTGACGCCGACCGCGCACTGGCTCGAATACATGAACTGGGCGGAAGCGATCCTTGCCGAGCCGTTCGCGATCCAGAACGGATTCGTGGTGATCCCCGATCGGCCCGGCATCGGCATTTCCTGGAACGAGGATGCCGTGCGGCGCTTCGCCGTGACGTAGACGAGAACTTTCCCCTCCTCGTCGAGGAGGGGTGCCGCCGGAGGCGGCAGGGTGGTGCGCAGCGCTCGCCGACACTCAATTCCCGAGTTCACTCACTCCGGATAGCTGTTCAGGATGAACATCGCCTTGAGCAGATCCGGCGGCTCGCCGAGCGCTCCGAACCAGCGGCCGAAGACTTTGACGATCTCGCCTGACCGATAGAGCCGGGCGAGCTGACGGTCGACGGCCAGCCGGAAGTCGGGGTCGCGGCGCATCATCAGCCCGTACGGCTCGTACGAATAGAGATCGACCAGGAGGAAGTAGTTCTTGAGATCGGCGTTTGCCTTCACCACGAGCCCGAAGAGGATGATCCGATCCGAAGCATAGGCGTCGATCTTGCCATCCTGCATAGCCTGAAATCCCTCGTCGTGATCCTTGACGTGGACAATCACGGGCTTCGCGAACACGCGGGTAGCCGCTGCTTCCAGGGCTTTCTCGGTGCTGCTGCCGGCAACGACGCCGACCTTCTTGCCGTCGAGGTCCTTGAGGCGATCGAGATTGGCTCCGGCCTTCGCGATATAGCTGCCGCCGTCGATGAAGGTCGGCAGGCTGAAATCGACGGTCGCGCGCCGCGACAGGGTGTTCGTGGTGGAGCCGCACTCGATGTCGACCTTTCCGTCGGCGACCATCTTGATCCGGTCGCCGATCGTGACCGGCACCCATCGGATCTTGAGATCCGCGAGCTTCAGGTCACGCCGGATGCCGTCCGCAACCTCGCGGCAGAGATCCACCGAATAGCCGATCGGATCCTGCTTTGCCGCCTCCGTGAAGGAGAACGGCGTCGAATTGTCGCGGTAGCCGAGCGTGATGGTTCCGCTCGACTTGATCTTGCCGAGGGTGCCGCCCGACGTTTGGGCATGTGCGGTGGCCGCCAGGGCCACGGCGAGCGCTGCGCCCGCGAGTACGCGCAAGAGGAGCGCGACGGTTTGCGATACAGAATTCATGCGATTTCCTTCGTGCGAAGTTGTTGTGTTCTGGGAGTGCTGCGCGCGATTATGCCAGAGACGGCCTGGACACCTCGGCTGCGCTAAAATTGCCATCGTCGCAATTGTCGCCACCCGCGCCGCGCGGCCGCGCAACTGCTCAGGAGTACGCTACATGCCGTCCGCTCGATCTCCGGCCCGAATCATCGCCCGCTACCTCGTGACGCTGTTCGCCGCGCTGGCATATGCCGCAAGTGTGGAAGCGGCGGAGGAAGTCCGCTACAACCTGGTCGAGCTGCGCGCCGAAGCGTCGCGCGAGGTGCCGAACGATCTGATGAGCGCGCGTCTCGGCGTGGAAGCGCACGATTCGAGTCCGGCGGACGTCGCGGCGGCGCTCAACCGGGCGACGGCAGAGGCGATCATCACCGCCGCGACCTTCGATCGCGTCAAGGCGCAGACCGGACAGACTTATACGTATCCGGTTTACGATCGGAACCAGCGGCTCGTCGGCTGGCGCGGCCGGGCGGACGTCCGCGTGGAGAGCCAGGATTTCCAGGCGCTCGCGCAGCTCGCCGCGAAGCTTCAACCGAACATGCAGCTGGGCGGCATCGCGTTCACGATCTCGCCGGCGGAGCGGCGCAAGGTCGAAAGCGAGCTGATCAGCGAGGCGGTCGAGGCGTTTCGCGCCCGGGCGCTCAT
>JBAVOG010000891.1:0-4186 GCA_049691875.1 Burkholderiales bacterium
CAGCCAGGCGCTCGCCCGGGCCAGCGAGGACATCGCGGCCGCCATCCGGTCGTTGGGCGGCGGAGGCTGACGGGCCGGCCCGGGATGTCCCGTCAGTGATATCCCATCTCCGACCGCACTTTGCCGCGAAACACGAAGTACGACCAGCCGGTATACATCAGCACGATGGGCAGGAGGAAGAGCGTCCCGATCAGCAGGAATGCCTGCGACTTGGGCGATGCCGCCGCCTCCCACAGCGTGATCGTGTGCGGAACCACATACGGCCACACGCTCACGCCGAGTCCGAGGTAGCACATCCCAAATAGCCCGAGAGCACACACGAATGGCAGGACGTCGCGGGCGCGGCGCAGTCCGTGCCACAAGGCCAGCACTATCAGCCCGGTCACGACGGGAACTGGCGCGAGAAAGGCGATGTTCGGCCAGGAAAACCAGCGATCCGCGATATAGGGCTTCAGAAATGGCGTCCAGATGCTCACCACGGCAATGAACGCCAGCACCCCGACCAGGAAGAACCGCGCCCGGCCGCGCGCCCAGTCCTGGAGTTCTCCCTCGGTCTTCAGCACGAGCCACGTGGCGCCGAGCAGGCCATAACCGAAGACGAGTCCGATGCCCGTCATGAAGGCGAAGGGGCGCAGAAAATCGAAGCTCGTGCCCGCGAAGTGACGTCCGGACACCTCGAAACCCTCGATGTAGTTGCCGAGCACCATGCCCTGCGCGAGCGTCGCGATGAGCGAGCCCCAGAAGAACGCCTTGTCCCACCAGTGCTGCGCCCGCCCCGCCCGGTGCCGAAACTCGAACGCCACGCCCCGGAAGATCAGGCCGAGGAGCATCAGCAGGATCGGGAAGTAAAGTGCCGGAATAATGATTGCGAACGCGAGCGGAAAGGCGGCAAGCAATCCGGCGCCGCCGAGGATGAGCCAGGTCTCGTTGCCGTCCCAGACGGGTGCGACCGAATTCATCATCAGCGTGCGTGCCGCATCGTCGCGCGCGAAGGGGAAGAGGATGCCGACGCCGAGGTCGAAGCCATCCAGAAAGACATACATGAAGACGCCGACCGCGAGGATGGCGGTCCAGATGGGGACGAGGTCCATTGCCATGATCACCTCGGCCTATGCAACTGACTTGGGGGATATGCAAGGGGGCATCGCCCCCTTGTTCGTTCGGGATACATGAATACGCCGACGGCGAGTATGGCGGTCCAGATGGGGACGAGATCGATATGCTGCATGACAGTCGCTCCCGTTAGGCGTCGCTTTCGGCCGCCGAGAGCGGTCGCGCCGGCCGATGCCGCAACTCCGGTTCGCGGACGTCGATTTCCGCGGGGGGTCCCGCTCGAACCAGCCGGACGAGGTAGTAGAGACCCGCACCGAACACGACCGCATACACCGCCAAGTACAGCACGAGCGAAATGACCACGTCGCCTCCGGTCAGCGAGGGCGATACCGCGTCGCTGGTCCGCAGCAATCCGTAGACCACCCACGGTTGTCGACCGACCTCGGTGACGACCCATCCCGCGACCACGGCGACGAAGCCGGCCGGAATCATGGCCTGGCAGACAGCGAGGAACAGTCGCGAATCGAACAGCCGATTGCGCGCGCGCAGCCACCAGCTCCAGGCGACCACTCCGAGCATCAGCACACCGATACCGACCATGATTCGAAATGCGAAGAAGACCGGGATGACCGGCGGACGGTCCGCCCGCGGAAAGTCCTTCATGCCCTGCACCACGCCGTCGATGTCGTGGGTGAGATAGAGGCTGGCAAGGGCCGGAATCGAGATCTCGAAGCGATTCGACTCGGTCACCTCGTCGGGGATTGCGAACAGCACCATCGGAGCGCGCGCCTCGGTGTTCCAGATCCCCTCGATGGCGGCGATCTTGACCGGTTGGTGCGCGAGCGTGTTCAGACCGTGGCTGTCGCCGATGACGAGCTGCAGGGGCACCGAAAGGGACAGCAGCCACAACGTCATGGACATCATCGCCCGCGACTCGGCGACGTGCTTGCCGTGGCGCAGAAAATACGCACCCACGCCGACCACGACGAAGCCGGTCGTGACCATGAACGCGGTGACCGTGTGGGCGAGGCGGTAGGGAAACGACGGATTGAAGATCACGGCAATCCAGTCGGCCGGGAAGAATCGCCCATCGACGATCTCGTAGCCTGCCGGTGTCTGCATCCAGCTGTTCATCGAGAGAATCCAGAACGACGACAGCAGCGTTCCGCTCGCGACCATCAAGGCGGCAAAGAAATGCACCCATGGCGGCACGAGCTTGCGCCCGAACAGCATGACGCCCAGGAACCCCGCCTCGAGGAAGAACGCCGTCAGGCCCTCGTAGGCAAGGAGCGGCGCCGTGACGTTGGCGGTCGCGTCGGCGAACCGGCTCCAGTTCGTCCCGAACTGGAACGGCATGACGATGCCGGACACCACACCCATCCCGAAGGACACCGCAAAAATCTTTACCCAGAAGAGCGACAGCCGCAGGTAGATCTGGTCGCCTTTCACGAGGTACAGGCCCTCGAGCACCACGATGAACGAGGCGAGCCCGACCGTGAACGCGGGCAACAGGATATGGAATGCGACGACGAATGCGAACTGCAGGCGGGACAGGAAGACGGGATCCAGATCCATATGTGCTCCTGGAGATGCTCTGCTGCGGCTTCTTGTCGAATCAGGCGACGCTCTGACACGGGACTATAACCGAGGCGCCAACGTCGACGCCACCTTCCGCGGAGACAACGATGGCAATTCGGGTCTCGGCGCGGCCGCGGCCTATACTTCGTTGCGTTGCACGCGACATTGCCCGCGGCGCTGCGAATCCATCCGTGAACGTGCATCCGACAATCGCCCACCTGCTCGCAACGGCGCGTCCGATACTCGATGAGTACGGCTATCCCGGCCTGTTCGTCAGCAATCTCGTCGAGGGATTCGGCATCCCGCTACCGGGACAAACCCTTCTGCTGGGCAGCGCCATTCTGGCGACCGCGGGCGACTTCGATATCCGGCTGGTCGTGGCAGTGGCCTATGTCGCAACGGTTCTCGGGAACTGCGTCGGATACCTGATCGGCCGGACCGGCGGTCGCGCACTGTTGCTTCGCTGCAGGATTCCGCGCGCTCGCCTGGAGCGCGTCGAATCGTTCGTCGCGCGGCGCGGTGCCCTCGTCGTGGTGATGGCGCGCTTTGTGGACGGGCTGCGTCAGACGGCGCCACTCGTGGCGGGCAGCCTGCAGATGCCCTGGTGGCGATTCTTCTGGGCGAGCATCGTCGGCGCGGCGGCGTGGGTCGGAACGTGGGGCATGGGAGCCTATCTGCTCGGAGAACATCTGCACGGATTCCTCGCCGGGTTGCATCAGCTTGCGCACCATGGCTGGTGGCTGACCGGCCTGATGCTGATCACGCTCGCGTTCTGGCTTCTGCGCCGAAAGCGCGGCGAATGATCGCCGATCGTGGATCACGTACGCTTCCGCCGGTGATACGAAAAAGGTTACCATCCCGCGTCCCGGCGCCGCGGTCGACTGCCATGGGTCATCGGCAACCCTCGTCCTCGATGCCGAATCTCTGACCGGCGTGGTCGATGTACGGCCACCTGGTACGGCGACTTGGGTGTGTCCAACGGAGTCCGGCATGCGACGGAATCGAGCGGTTCTGTTGTGCAGCGTGTTGATCGCAGTCGGGGTCTGCGCGTGCCGCGATGCTGCTCATCCGCCGCCGACTCTCACGCCGGTGCGAGTGCAGACGGCCGCGCCGGCGCAAGGCGAGAGCGCATTGCGCTATGCGGCAACCCTGCAACCCGTGACACAGGTCAACGTCGCGTTCAAGGTCGGCGGGTACGTCGAGCGCCTCCTGCGGGTGCGCGGTGTCGGCGGGGCGTCACGCGACGTTCAGGAGGGCGACCGGATCGCGCGCGACGCGGTGCTCGCGGTCGTCCGACAGAACGACTACCAGGTGCAGGTCTCGTCGGCCCAGTCCCAGCTCGCATCGGCGCAGGCGGTTCTGGACAAGGCGCAGCGCGATTACGCGCGCGCGGAGAAGCTGTACACGGCGCAGGCGATGACGCGTCCGGACTACGACTCGGCAGTGGAGAGTCTCAAGACCGCGCAAGCCAACGTGGCCGCGGCGCAGGCGCAGATGGCGAGCGCCCGCATTCCCCTCGGCGACACCTCGCTCCGCGCGCCGCTCGACGCAGTGG
>JBAVOG010000892.1:0-5911 GCA_049691875.1 Burkholderiales bacterium
GATCCCGAGTCGGTCCCGCATCCAATTCCGTCCCGCAGGCGCCGGCCGTTCGTCGAGCGGAGGGCCGGCGCCGCGCGGGATGGGGTAGGCCGGGCCCTGCGCGGTATCCGGAGAGGAGAATCGTGGAGCTGCTCAAGCGTCTCGCGCGCCCGCGCTGGCTGGTTGCGGCCGGCTGGCTCGCGTTCCAGCTCTACATCCTGTACGAGCCGCTGCCGCCGATGGTCCAGCGACCGGTGCACATCGCCTTCGCGCTCGCCGCCGCATTCCTCTTTCTTCCGCTCGGATCGACCGGGTGGCGACGATCGGTCGACTGGCTGCTGCTCGCGGGCACCGGTGGGGTGCTGGCCTACTACCTTCTCGACTTTCAGCGCCTGTACGAGCGCATGGACAACGTCGACCCGGTGCTGACGCAGGACCTGATCTTCGGAACCCTGGTGCTGCTGCTTCTTTTCGAGGCGACCCGTCGCGCGGTGGGCTGGAGCCTGCTCACGGTGGTGCTTGCGTTCGTTGCGTACGGTTTCCTCGGTCCCTGGTTCCCCGGCTGGCTCCAATTCGGCGGATTCGCGTTCGCGACATTCATCGAGATCGTGACCATGGCCACGCACGGCATACTCGGGATCACCACCGAGACGTCGGTCACGTTCGTCTTCTATTTCATCATGTTCGGCGTGGTGTATTCCGCGACCGGCGGCGGCGCTCTGTTCATGGATACCGCGCTGCGCGCGGTGGGCCGGCGCAAGGGCGGGGCGGCAAAATCGGCGATCGTATCGAGCGCGCTGTTCGGCAGTGTCAGCGGAAGCGCCGTCGCGAATGTCGTGGCCACCGGGGTCTTCACGATTCCACTGATGAAGCGCACCGGCTACACGGCGGAAGAAGCGGGTGCGCACGAGGCGACCGCGTCGACCGGCGGGCAGCTCATGCCGCCGGTGATGGGTATCGCGGCCTTCGTCATGGCGGAACTGCTGGCGACGCCGTATGCGCGAATTGCGCTCGCCGGATTGATTCCGGCGCTGGCCTACTATTTCGCGCTGTACATGGTCGTCGATCTGAAGGCGAGACGCCGCGGCGTAGGTTCGATCTCGAAGGAAGAGCTCGTGGGGATCCCGTCGATCCTGCCGAGGATGCATCTATTCCTGGCACCAATCATGCTGATCGGAATGCTCGTCGTCGGCTATTCGGCGACCATGGCCGCGATGGTGGCGAGCGTGGTCGCGCTCGCGACCGGATTTCTCCGTGCCGCCACCCGGATGAGCCTCAGGGCGGCGATCGACATGATCGAGGAGCTCGCGGGCCAGGCGGCGCAGGTCGCCATCCCGATCATCACCATCGGCGTGATCATAGCGGTCGCAATCCAGTCGAACCTGGCGCTCAAGTTCTCGACTCAGCTCATCTCGATATCGGGAGGCACGCTGATCGGCGCGATGATCTTCATCATCCTCGGCTGTCTGGTCATGGGCATGGGTCTGCCGACGGTGGCGGCGTATATCATCGGCGCGATACTCTTCGTGCCGGCGATCACGAAGCTCGGAATCGACAATCTGGCGGCGCACTTCTTCGTCATGTACTACTGCGTGATGTCGATGATCACACCTCCGGTGGCGCTCGCGTCCTATGCCGCGGCCGGGCTGGCCAAGGCCAATTCGATGCGCACGGGTTGGATCGCGTTCAAGCTCTCGTTCGTGCTGTTCCTGATTCCCTTCTCGTTCGCGTTCGATCCGTCGCTGCTGTGGTCGGGCCCGTACGGCTGGATTGCCCTCGCGTTCACGTCCATGATGGCGGCAACTTTCGCGTGGGCGGTCATGCTGGAGGGCTATCTCACCGGCGAGATCGGCTGGCCGGAGCGGGTCCTGTTCGGTGCCGCATCGCTGACGATCATTTTCGCCAAGACCGGAACGCTGGTGTGGGCGGCGGGCTGCATCGGGCTGATCGGCATGCTGGTCTGGACGGTGTTGCTTCGGCCACGCGTACTGGGTGCCGGTAGAACGGCCGAGGCATCGCTGAAGTGAGGCGGTCGCCATGAGCGAGGTGAGCGAGGAGTTCGGGTGACCAAGGGATCCGTGTTTCCGTCCGAGAGCCGCTGGGCGAGCGACCCGGAAACGGGCGCCCGCATCCGCCAGGTGACGGTGCATCCGTCGATTCACCATCACCCGTTCTTTTTCGTCCCGCCCTGGGACGACGCGATGACCCGGCTCATCTTCGTGTCGCACCGTGCCGACGCACCGCAGCTGTTCGCCGAAATGCAGGCGGACGGCCGCATCGTGCAGCTTACCGACCGCGACGATATTGCCGAGTGGTCCTTGTATCCGTCACACGATGGCGCCAGCGTGTTCTTCGTCGCCGGCACCGGCGCATGGCGCCTGGATCTCGAGACGCTTGCGGAGGAGCGTCTCGCCGACTTCGGCCGCGTCGAGATGCGCGAAAAGGGCATGGTCGGTGCAGCGATGGGAACCACCGCCCTGTCCGGCGATGACCGATGGTGGGCGATCCCCGTCAAGGCAGGCAAGGTCTCGCAGTTTCATGTCGTGGATACCCGGCGCGGAGGCGCCACGGTGATTCTCGAGCGCGACACGATCGGCCATCCCCAGTTCCATCCGGATGACCCGAACCTGATCTTCTACGCGGGGCCGCTGACGAACCGCATCTGGGTCGTGGCGCGCGACGGCAGCGGGAACCGCAACCCTTATCCGCGCACCGATCCCTCGCAGTGGATCACGCATGAAAGCTGGATTCCCGGCACTCGTGAGCTTGCATTCGTCGACTGGCCGCGCGGCATGCGGGCCGTCGACGTCGACACCGGGGAAGTGCGCACCATAACCAGCTTTCCGGCGTGGCATGCTGCCGCCGACGCACTTGGGCAACGCATCGTGTGCGACACGAATTTTCCGGACCGGGGGCTCCATGTCTTTCCGATCCGCGGCGCGAACGGCAATGCGCACCGGATCTGCTGTCCGCATGCGAGCAGCGCTGGGGAGCACTGGTCTGGCCCGTTTCCATATAACGACGGCCCCCGGGAGGTGTACGCGCCGCAGCACACGCATCCGCATCCGCGCTTTTCACCCGATGGCTCGCGGGTAATCTACACATCGGACGCGAGCGGGCACGCGCAGCTCTATGAATGCATAATCGGCGAATGAGGGGGTGAGAATGAACAAGGCACCCGACCTCACTGTGCCCCAGGCGGCCCGGCTTGCCATCCGTCAGAAGCGCCACACCGGTACGACGCGCGGGCTGGCGATGGGCTATGTCCAGTGCAACCTGGTCGTGATCCCGCAGTCGCTCGCGTTCGATTTGCTGCTTTACTGCCAGCGCAACCAGAATGCGTGCCCGGTGCTCGAGGTCACGGATCCCGGCGATCCGGAACCGAAGCGCCTCGCCCCCGGCGCCGACTTGCGTACCGACCTGCCGCGCTACGCTGTATACCGCAAGGGCGCGCGCCAGGATGATGCGACGGATCTCCGTGCGCTCTGGCAAGATGATTTCGTCGCGTTCCTGATCGGGTCGGGCATCACCTTCGACGCGGCGCTGGAACGCGCGGGGGTGCCCACGGGCCAGCATCGCTGGGTCGTCCGGTCCACGATTCCGACCGTACCCGCAGGACGCTTTCGCGGAAACATGGTCGTGACCATGCGCTGGCTCACGCCGCAGCAGGCGATCATCGCGACCCAGGTGTCGGCACGCTTCCCGTTCAATCACGGCGCACCGATCCACATCGGCGATCCGGGTGCGATCGGTGCGGACCTGGCGGCGCCGCTGTTCGGGCATCCGGTGGACCGGGTGCCGGACGGACTGGTGGCGGTATTCTGGGCGTGCGGCGTCACGCCCCAGGAGGCAGCGCTGGCCGCCGAAGTCGATATCATGATCGCGCATGCGCCGGCGCACGGATTCGTCACGGATCTCAAGGCGGACGAGTTCTGCCTCCCGTGAAGTGCAAATCGCGGCGACGCTGCCCACAGCTATAATCCGCCGGTTGTTTTTTCCGGCGCCCAATTCATGACCTTGCTCGCGCGAAACTTTGCACTGGCCATGCTGGTCACGTTTCCTTCGGTCGCCGTGGCCGAGCTGGAATGCGGCTACCTGATCGGGACTCGCCAGACCGCCATACGCCTGGCGCAAGCGGGCTGGCCGTATCCCGACGTCCTGCGGCAGTCGCTCGATCACCCGAACTACCGGAACATCACGCGGGAAGAGCGCGAGCTGGTGATCCGCGTCGTGCAGGAGGCGTACACCTCGCCGCCCAATGCCACGTCGCAGATCGTGCTGCCGTTCTGCCAGGCGGAGGTCGAGCGCAAGAATGCCGCCCAGAAGGGTGGGGGCGCACCGAAGGGCAGCGACTCGCCGTCGACCACGAAATGACCGCAGCCTCGGCATCGCTCCGGACGGACATCCGCGTCATCGGTTTCGTGGGCGTCGCACACGGCCTTTCGCATTTCTATCATCTCGTCATTCCGCCGCTCTTTCCGTTGCTCCGGGCCGAGTTCGGCGTGAGCTACGCCGCGCTCGGATCCGTGCTCGCGCTTTACTTCGGCATCTCGGGAATCATGCAGACCGTGGCCGGGTTCCTCGTGGACCGGTTCGGCGCGCGGATGATTCTTCTGCTCGGGGTCGCGCTCTCCTCGATAGGCATCGGGCTCGCCGGGCTGGCGCCGTCGTTCGTTTGGCTGTACCTCGCCGCGGCCATCGCCGGCTTTGGCAACTGCGTGTTTCATCCCGCCGATCTGGCACTGCTCAACGCCAAGGTTCACCAGCAACGGCTCGGCTATGCGTTCAGCGTTCACGGAATCGCCGGGAACATCGGCTGGGCGCTCGCGCCGGTGTTTGCGGTCGCGATCTCGACCGCCTGGGGATGGCGTACCGCGCTGGTCGCGGCCGGCGTGATCGGCCTCGTGTTCCTTGCGGTGCTCGCCTCGCAAAGCGTGCTCGCGGGCGGAACTCGCGCGCCGCGTCGCGCCGAAGGTGTGTCGTCCGGTGGGCTCGCGCACGACATCCGCGTGCTTGCGTCCTTGCCGATCGTCACGTGCTTCGCTTTCTTCCTCTTCTTCTCGATGGCGATGGTCGGGTGGCAGGCTTTCTCGACCACGGCGCTCACGCAGATCTACGATGTGCAGCTCGTGTTCGCGTCCAGCGTGCTCACCGCGTTCCTGCTCGGTGGCGCCGGCGGAACGCTGGCGGGCGGCGTCATCGCCTCTCGGACGGAGCGCCACGGCGCGGTCGCCGTCACGGGAATGGCCGTGTCCGGCGCCATTGCGTTCATTCTGGGCGTGGGGCTGGTGCCCGTCGCGCTCATGGTCGCAGTCGCGGCAATCGGCGGATTCTTCGCGGGTGTCCTCGGGCCGTCACGCGATTTTCTCGTTCGCCAGATCGCACCGGTGGAGTCGCGCGGCAAGGTCTACGGCTTCGTCTATTCCGGACTGGATCTCGGCGGGTTGCTCGCGCCTCCGGCGCTCGGCTGGGTGATCGACCGCGGATCGCCGCAGCTCGTGTTCATCGCCACGGCGGTGTTCTGGTTGCTTGCCATGCCGACGGTACTCGGCATGAGCAGGGCAGCGGTTGCCGGGCGCCCCGCGCCTGCGACCTAGTTCCCGGCCGAGGCTCCGCTCGCGTGCGGATGGATGATCGACTCAGAATCGACAAATGGCTCTGGGCGGCCCGGTTCTTCAAGACGCGCAGTCTGGCGGCGCAAGCCGTCGAAGGCGGGCGGATCCAGCTGAACGGCCAGCGCGTGAAACCGGCGCGGGAGGTGAAGCCGGGGGACGAGCTCGTGATCCATATCGGCGCGCTCGAATGGGTGATCGAGGTGCGGACGCTGTCGTCGCGGCGCGGACCTGCACCGGAGGCGCAGGCGCTCTACGCGGAGAGCGAAGCGAGCAGGCAACGGCGCTTCGAGGCCGTCGCGGCGCGCAAGCTGGCACGC